>JAFMQQ010000321.1 GCA_017354595.1 Micromonosporaceae bacterium | reverse complement strand
AGATCGCGACCAGCACCGGCGCCCAGCTGCCGGCTCGCCCCGGCCGGCCGGCGAGGGCCCGGCGCAGGCCGACCGCGGCGGCCACGGTCATCAGTCCGGTCAGCACGAAGTTGGTGATCTGGACCCAGCCCAGGGCGCCGTTCTCCAGCAGACTCCAGGCGTGCCGGCGCAGGTCGAAGCCGGGCCGGGTCAGCGCCAGGGCCAGCGACACGGCGATGTAGATCGGGCCGGCGATGATGCCGTACCCGAGCAGCGAACGGGTGACCCTGGCCTCGGGGGTACATGTCGGTTGCATCGGTCTACTCCTTCGTTCGAGCTCCTACCTGGCCCTCGAACGGGAAGCGCCGGATCCGACACCGCCTTCAGGATTTTTCGGGGTACCGGCCGGGGCTGCACGTATCGGTACCGTTGCCGCTGTGGCCAAGGAGGTTCTCTACCGCGACTTCCGTGCCGACGGCTCGCTTGTGCTGGTCATCCCGCAACGTCTGGTCTGCGACGACGAGCGGGGGTTGCTGACCTGGCGGCCCATCGGCACGCCGTGGCTGTTCCGGCGCACCGCCGACGGCCGCGACCGCCGGCAGGTCCCGTTTCGGGAGCGGGACACCGTGCAATGGCGGCTCACGCCGATGACCTGGACCGGTCTGCATGTGCTGCACCTGTTCCGGCCAGGTCGCGCCCACTCGGTGTGGTGGATGTACAACGCCGACCTCACGCTGAACCGCTGGTACGTCAACCTCGAAGCACCGCCGGTGCGCTGGGCTCACGGCGGCCTGGCCGGAGTGGACACCTTCGACCACGCCCTCGACCTCGTGGTCTCGCCCGACCGCAGCTGGCGCTGGAAGGACCAGGACGAGTTGCTGGAACGCGTGGGACACCCGGCGTACTGGAGCGCCAGCGAGGCTGAGCAGATCAGGGCCGAGGGCGAGCGGGTGGTAGCCGACGTCGAATCCGGCGCGTTCCCGTTCGACGGTAGCTGGGTGGACTTCCGCCCCGATCCGGCCTGGCCTACCCCGACCCTCCCAGCCGCAGGATGGGACCTGCCGTGGCAGCGCGCGCGATGATGATGCCCGTGTCCGTACTGCGCGCGTTCGATATGGACGGAACGTTGCTCGCCGGAAGCTCCGCGTGCCTGGAGCTGGCCCGGGCGCTGGGCGGCGCCGCCGACATCGAGGCGCTGGACGAGCGGTTCGTCCGCGGCGAGATCGACACTCGCGGCTATGGCAGAGAGCTGGTTCGGCTATGGCCGAACCTGACGCCCACCGTGGTGGCGGACGCGTTCGCGGCGAGCCCGTGGCTGACCGGTATCCGGGAGGTGTGCGCGGATATCCGGCGCCGCGGCGAGCGCTCCGCGGTCGTCACCATGTCCCCGGACTTCTTCGCCAACCACCTGCTGGCGTGGGGCTTCGATGACGTGGTCGCCTCGCGCTTCCCGCCGCTACCGTTCGCGGTGCCGGTGGACCCGACCGGGATCCTCACCCCGCCGGACAAGGTACGCATCGTGCAGCGGCTGCGCGCCCGGCACGGTATCGACACCGCGCGCTGTGTCGCGTATGGCGACTCGATGTCGGACGCTCCACTCTTCCGCCACCTGGTGGCGACCGTCGGGGTCAACGCGGACACGCACCTGGCCGGCCTCGCCGCGGCGGCGTACCAGGGCAGCGACCTGGCCGGGGCGTACGCGCTGGGCCGGTCACTGCTCGCAGCGGCCGGGTGACACCGTGGAGATCTCGGTCTTCGTGTCGCCACCCGCATCAACCACCGTCCTCGCACAGGTGCGCGCGCTGACCGGCTTGGGGTACCTCGACATCCGCGGGCGAATCACCGGCACCCGGCCGGTCCTGACGGCGCGCCTGTTCGGCAACGACCACGAGGAGGTGGCCGCGACCCTGCGCCGCCTCCTCGCGCTGCCTGCACCGACCGGTGTGTGGTGCGAGGAGGTGGACGAGGACGGCGGCCGGCCGATCGAGCGGGAAGCCGTACTGTCCATACTGGACGAACATGAGCGGCTGCTCCGGCGCTACCTGGAGCCGGAGTGACCGCTACGGTACGAGGACCGCGCCCACGCCCGGCTTCGCCTGCGCCCGCGCCTGGTCCAGCAGGCGTGCCGCCGCGGTGACCCCGTTCTCCCCGGTGCGCGACATCCGGGCGGCGACCAGCCCGGCCACCACCGGCGTACTGAACGACGTGCCGCTCCACCGGGCCATGCCCTGGAACTGGGTGCTGCCGCTGTTGGGTGGCTCGCGGTAGGTGTAAGTGCCGGACGGGAACGCGTTGACCAGATCCGTGCCGGGCGCGTACACGTCCACCCAGCCGCCGAACGCGGTGAACTCGGCGTGTTCGCGCCAGGTGGTACCCAGCGCGCCGACCGAGACCGCGAACGGCGCCGCCGCTGGCCAGAACGGCTTGCGGAAGTGGTCGTTGCCGGCCGCGCTGACCAGCAGTACGCCCTTGTGGTGGCGCAGCCGGTTGGCGAAGAACGCCTCGATGGTGAGCAGGATGTGGTTGTCCTGCGCCCAGGTGCCGGCGGACAGGCTGATGATGTCCGGCTCGTCGTTGCGCAGGATGTCCTCCAGCACCGGTACCACGTCCGACTCGAAGGCGAAGCCACCGTTGCCGATCGGGCTGCGCGGCGGGAAGACGTTTCGCACCTGGACCGTCGCGGCCGGGGCGACACAGCGCAGCACACCCGCGATGAACGTGCCGTGGCCGGCGTACTTGTCGATCGTGCCGTCGTGCACGCCCGGGTCCGGGTCGCCGGTCACCCCGGTCAGCCATGGCGTCCGGGCTGCCGTCGCGTGGTCGAGTCCGGTGTCGGCCACCACCACCTTGACGCCCTCGCCCGTGCCCGGGTCGGCCGCGCGGCCGGGGTACGGCGCGGTGCCCGGCGGCACCGGGGACGGCTCGTTGGCCGGGCAGATCGTGGCGGTCTCGCAGATGCCGATCAGATGGTTCGGGGCGACCACGCCATGACCCAGTGGCGAGACCCGACCCTCGCGCCCGGGCACCTCGCCCGTCTCAACCAGCCTCAGCGCCTCTGCACAGCCCAGCGGCGCGCGCCTGTCCCCCTCGGCCTGGGACAGCTCAACCAGCACCACCCCGCGTACGGTCGGCCGGACCCGCGGCCGGCACACCGTACCGTGGGCGGCCAGCGCCGAGGCCACCGCGTCCAGGTACTCCTCGCGGACCAGCAGGTGGCTCGCCTCGTGAAGATAGTGGACACCGGTCTGCTCCCAGTCGTGCGGCCCTGGCGCGACCGCCTCGCCGAACGAATCCACGATCTGCTGGTACTGGGCGTGCTGGCTGGTGCTCGGTGGCACGCTGCCGCACCACGGCGGGTACGGCCGGCTGGACTGCGCAGCGCGCCTGCCTCCGCGGCCGGTGGCGGAGCGTCTGGTTTCCTCATCTGGGGACATCGGCAACCTCCACTGTTGGGGCACATCTCCTAGACTCATCCGGTGCCGGTCGCCAGCCCCTCGGCACCCCACCAGGCCTCACCGCCGCGTCGGGTGCTGCACGACGCGGACCGGCTGCTGCCGCTGGCACTCTCCCAACCGGCCAAGGCCCTCATCGAGGCGGATCGGTTGTTGGCCGGGCGGCCATCCAGCCGGGAAGCGTCGGTCGCCCGGCAGGCCCGCGGCATCATCCTGAGGGACAACGGCGACATCGAGGCGAGCATCGCCGAGTTGCGTACGGCGCTGCGACTCGCCGTCGACTCGGGCGATGCGCCGCGGGTGGCGGATACCAAGGCGACACTCGGTGCAACGCTCGGGGTGGCCGGGCGTACCGCCGAGGGCCTGGACCTGTTGGACCAGGCGGTGCGCAGCAGCACGGGCGGGCTGGCCGGCCAGATCCTCACCCGCCGCGCGGCACTGCTGCGGGTGCTGGGTCGCTACGATGCGGCGCTCGGCGACCTGCGCCGGGCCATCCATCTGCAGCGCCGGGCCGGCGATGCGGTGTGGGAGGCGCGTTCGCGGATGAACCGCTTCGCTGTGTACGTGCTGCTGGGCCGTACCGCCGAGGCCGACCGGGAGTTGGTCCAGGGCGAGCGCCTCTTCATCGCAACCGGCCAGCAGATGGAGGCGGCGATGATGGTCCACAACCGCGCCGACCTGGCCTACCAGGCGGGCGACCTGCCGGCCGCCCTGGATCTGCTCGACCGGGCGCAACGCCGCTATCGAGGTCTCGGCGTCTACAACGCAGACCTGGCAAGGGACCGCAGCCGGACCCTGCTCGCCGCTGGACTCGCCGACGAGGCGGCCGCGGTCGCGGGTTCGGCCGTCCGCAACCACGTTGAGCGGGGCGGCTACTCGACCAAGACGGCCGAACTCCTTCTCGCCGCCGGCCGGGCCGCCCTCGCCGCGGGCCGACCGAAGCAGGCCGCCGCGTGGGCGGGCGAGGCGCGCGACCTGGTTGTCCGGCAAGGCCGGCACGGCCTGCGGCTGCGCGCCGATCACATCCTGGTGCAGTCCCGGTACGCACTGGGCGAGCGGGGCGCCGCGCTGGCCGGCCTTGCCAGCGGGCTCGCCGACCAGCTCGATGCGTTGAGCGCGGCCGAGGCGCCCGCCGCCCACCTGCTCGCCGGCCGGCTCGCCACCGGCCACAGTGGACGG
>JAFMQQ010000320.1 GCA_017354595.1 Micromonosporaceae bacterium | reverse complement strand
CCGGGCCGGCATCGCCGTGGTGCCGCAGGGCCGGCGTCTGTTCGCGCCGCTGACCGTCACCGAGCACGTCGTCGCCGCCGCGCCGGGCGGCCGGTACCGGGCCGCGGGCAAGGCCTGGAGCCTTCAGGAGATCCTGGCGCTGCTGCCCTCGCTCGCCTGCCGCGCCAACCACCCGGCGCACCGGCTCTCCGGCGGCGAACAGCAGATGCTGGCCCTGGCCCGGGCGCTGGCCGCCGGCCCGGTGCTGCTCATCCTCGACGAACCCAGCGAAGGACTCGCGCCGGCGGTGATATCGCAGCTGTCGCAGGCGTTGACCACCCTGGTCGCGGAGGGGATCGCGTTGCTGGTCGCCGAGCAGAACCTGGCTGTCGCCACCGCACTCACCCACCGACACCTCTTACTCCACAGTGGACACATCGCGCTGACCGGTACCACCGGGCAGCTGCACGAGCCGGCGCACCGGCGGCGGCTCGACGGGCTGCTCGGCGTGACCGGTGGCTTGGCCCTTGGCGCGACCGGGCCGGCGGTCGGCCGCTGATGGCTGGCCGGTCGCGGTGTCCGCCAATGGCATACCGAATACAACGAATGGCACACCGAAACAAGCTGCACTGGGTCGGCGACATTGATAGCCCGCCAAGTGTTCATACCGTTCTGCCAAATGTTAATACTGCTTCAAACCGAACCACGGAGTGTCATGGAATCCTTCCGCACAGATTGTTGATAATCAATCTCGCCTGCGGTAGACATATCCGAGCGCACTCGATTTCCCAAGCACACTCGGCTGCTGAACCAG
Source organism: Micromonosporaceae bacterium (assembly GCA_017354595.1). GTDB lineage: Bacteria > Actinomycetota > Actinomycetes > Mycobacteriales > Micromonosporaceae > DATEJJ01. The sequence continues at coordinate 3,824 of JAFMQQ010000320.1, read as the reverse complement.
ACGGAGCACAAATTGAGCAGTAACAACGCTTTGGACGGAGCGCGTGGATTGGCTGGACGCGACTGGGTCGGCTGGCCGGTCGCCGATGCGGACCGGTACCGGTCGCTCAAGTACTGGACCGGCGTCACCTTCGGCGACCTGCTGCGGGACTGGGCGGCCCGCTATGACCAGCGGACCGCACTGGTGGACGGCGCCCGGCGCTGGACCTACGCCCAACTCGACCAGGCTGTCGACCGCCTCGTCACCGGCCTGCACCAGCTCGGCATCCGCCGTGGTGACCGGGTCATCGTCCAGTTGCCGAACCGGGCCGAATTCGTCGAAGTCTGGTTCGCGCTGCAACGGTTGGGCGCGGTGCCGGTCCACGCCATGCCCGGCCACCGCCGGGCCGAGATCACCCACCTCGCCCAGGTCTCCGGCGCGGTGGCATACGTGATCGCCGACCGCCACGCTGGCTTCGATTTCCGGACGCTCGCCGCCCAGGTGCGCGAGGCGCGGCAGGATGCCGACGAACCGCTGCGCCACGTTATTGTCATCGGCGACCCGGGCCAGTCCGGGTTTGTCAGCTATGCCGACCTGTCGACCGTGGCGCCCGGACAGCCGCTGCCACCGGACGGCCCCGCACCCTCCGACCTCGCGTTGCTGTTGCTGTCGGGGGGCACCACCGGGCTGCCCAAGCTGATCCCGCGCAGCCACGACGACTACGCGTACAACGCCCGGGCCAGCGCCGAACTGTGCGGCCTCGGCAGCGACACGGTCTACCTGGCGGTGCTTCCCATCGCGTTCAACTTCACCCTGGCCTGCCCCGGTGTGCTGGGCACCCTGACCAGCGGCGGAACCGTCGTCGTGACGGCCAGCCCCGACCCGCAGACCGCCTTCTCGCTCATCGAACGGGAAGGTGTCACCTGCACCGCGCTCACGCCGCCGCTGGTGCCGTACTGGCTGGAGGGGTACCAGGAGAGCAGGCCGGACCTGTCAAGCCTGCGCTTCGTCCAGGTCGGCGGTGCACGGCTCGACGACGACCTGGCCCGGCGGCTCGAGGCGACCCTGGGAACCCGGCTCCAGCAGGTGTACGGCATGGCCGAAGGGCTGCTGAACTACACCCGCCTCGACGACCCGGACGAACTCGTCCACACCACGCAGGGGCGGCCGCTCTGCCCGGACGACGAGGTACGCGTGGTCGATCCGGCTGACGATCAACCCGTCGCCCCCGGCGAGAGCGGTGAGCTGCTCACCCGTGGGCCGTACACCTTGCGCGGCTACTACCGCGCGACCGCGGACGCCACATCGTTCACGCCGGACGGCTTCTACCGCACCGGAGACCTGGTACGCCAGCTGCCCTCCGGACACCTCGTCGTCACTGGCCGGATCAAAGACCAGATCAACCGCGGCGGCGAAAAGATCGCCGCGACCGAGGTGGAGGAGCTCCTGCTCACCCACCCGTCGGTGCGCCTCGCCGCCCTGATCGCCGCGCCGGACGACGAGTGGGGCGAGGTGCCGGTCGCGGTACTGGTCTGCGACGGGTCCCCACCCACCGCCCGCGATGTGGCGGACTTCCTGCGCACCCGCGGTCTGGCCGCGTTCAAGCTGCCGCACCGGGTCGAATGCCTTGACGCCCTTCCACTCACCCCGCTGGGAAAGATCGACAAGAAGCGACTCACCGCGATGTTCGCCCAACCACAGTCCACGCCCCCGTCAACTGTTCCGCCTACCTGACAACGGCCTTCGGTAATCCACCTCGGCAATCCACAGTGGACAAGGTCGGCCCCCGGCAGCATCTCCGTCCGACGCTCGTGCCTCACCGCCTCGCCACCTGGCCAACCCCCCGACCGCCTGACAAGGCCGGGGCATCGGCCACACCCGCACGCAGTCCACGACAGGAGCAGATCGGTGAACCCTTCGCCCTGGCAGACATGGGCAGACCAGGTGCCAACGCTATGCCGCGCCGCCGTTTTACCCGCCCCGGACGACCCGGCCGAGGCCGCCGTCCAGCTCGCCCGCGCCGCCGCCGGTACCCCCCACGTCGTATACGAACGCGATGGCACCTGGCACTTCGCCACCGCGCCGGCGGCAACCCTTACCGCCGGCGCCGGCTGGATCACCGCCTCGGTAGCTGGCCGCAGCCACGAGGCCGACACCGGCGGCCGGCCGGTGGAGGCCGTGGCTGCGGCCCTCGCCGCCCTGCCACGGCACGGTTGGCGCGCGTTCGGCTGGGCCGCGTTCGAGCTCGGCCACCTGCTCCACGCCGATCCCGCCACCGTCGGCCCGGAGCCGCTGCTGCACCTCGTCCTGCCCACCGTCGACATCGAGCTGACACCGGGCCAGGCCTACGTCCGCGCCAGCGACGACGGCGCCCTGTTCCACGCGGGCGACCTGCTCACCCGGCCAGCCCTGTCGCTGGCCACCGAGACCGCGGCGCTGGCAGATCCCGAGGCCCTGGTGGCCAGCGGGGCGGCGGCGTACCAGCAAGCCGTCGCGGCCACCGTGGCCGACATCAGAAGCGGTCTGCTGCACAAGGCCGTCCTCTCGCGTTCCCTGCCGCTGGCTGACGCCCCGGACCTCGCCGCCACCTACCTGGCCGGACGGCGGGCGAACACGCCGGCCCGCTCTTACCTTTTCGACCTGGGCGGCTGGCAGGTAGCTGGCTTCAGCCCGGAGACCGTCGTCGAGATCGATGCCAACGGTCGCATCGCCACCGATCCGCTGGCCGGCACCCGCGCACGAGACCCCGACCCGGACCGCAACGGTCTGCTCGGGCAGGAGCTGTTCGCCGACTCCAAGGAGGTCCACGAACATGCCCTGTCGGTACGGCTCGCCATCGACGAACTGGCCGGTGTCTGCCACCCCGGCAGTGTCGCCATCGAGGACTTCATGGCGGTGCGGCAACGCGGCTCGGTGCAGCACCTCGGCTCCCGCGTCACCGGATGGCTGCGCGCCGACGCCAGTGCCTGGCTGGCATTCGCAGCCCTGTTCCCCGCCATCACCGTCACCGGCGTACCCAAACCGGCCGCCCTGCGGGCACTGCGCACCCACGAGCCCGGGTCGCGCGGCCTCTACGGCGGCGCCGTGCTCATGGCCGGCGCCGACGGCTCCCTGGACGCTGCCCTGGTGCTGCGCACGGTCTTCCGACATCGTGGACAGGCATGGCTGCGAGCTGGCGCGGGAATCATGGGCCAGTCCACACCCGCGCGCGAGTGGGAGGAGACCTGCGAGAAGTTGCGCAGCATCGCGCCCTTCCTGCGGCTGGATGCGCCGGTACCGGTAGCCGCACCGCTAACAGCATCGGTGGGCGCCGGCCCCGCCACTGACATCGGAGACCGCGCGTTGTCCGCATCCCCAGTGAAACTCGGACGACGCAAGGTACAAAACCACAAAGGCAGGAACCGTTGACCACCACCGACCCAGGCACCGGCCAACCACGCCCCACCGGCACGGCAGATCTCGCCGATACTGACCCCCAGGTGGTACGCGAGATGGTTGCCGCGGCTCTCAACCTCCCCGTTGGCGACCTTGCGGAGACGGCCGACCTGTTCGAGCTGGGCATGGACTCGCTGGCACTCATCCGGCTCATCACCCAGTGGCGACGCAGCGGACGGTCGGTCACCTTCGAGGAGCTGACCGAGAATCCGACCCTCGCCGCCTGGCAGGCCCTCCTGGCCGGGCCGGCACCGGACGCCGTCGCTGATTGACGCCCGCGGCCACATCGCCGAAACCGCGGCGGCTCGACAGCCGCCGTACCGCTGCCACCCAGCGCCAGCCGGGAGCCGGTCAGGAGAGTGTCGACGGTGCGGGCGGCCTGCGTCGACCGGTCGCCGGCCGGCGGCGCG
>JAFMQQ010000319.1 GCA_017354595.1 Micromonosporaceae bacterium | reverse complement strand
CCGGTACCCGCCCGAGCCGCGCAGCCGCCTGGCTCGCTGCCGCCGGCGTCGGCGCCGGTGCCGGCCCAGCCGTACTCAGCCGGCGAGTTCTACCTGCCGCCGGAGAGCGCGCCGGAGGATGTGGACCGGTCCGGTGGACGGGTGGCGGTACTGCTCATCTTCGGGCTCGTCGGCGCCCTGCTCATCGGTACGCTGGCCCTCGCCGGTACCTGGATCTACCGGCACCAGCGGCCGACCGCCACGGCGTCGCCCGGCCCGGCAGCACCCAACCCGGGCAATGCCCTGCCGAGCACCACCGGGTTGCTGCCGTCGCCGCAGGCCGGCACCAATGGCAAGCCCGACCCGGCGGTTGCCCCGGTCATCGTCTCGGTCGTGGTCTCGGGAGACACGGTTGTGGTGCGGTGGCGCGATGTCACCAACGGTCAGGTGGCGCAGTTCGTTGTGGAACAGGTACTGGCGCCGAACAAGGTCAAGCTGATCAACCCACCGCACGACGGGAAGTCCACTGTGGCCAGTCTCCCCGGATTGGCTCCGCCGTACTGCTTCGTGGTCGTGGCGATCGTGAACCTCGCGCACGTCGGCGCGTCGGGCCAGCTGTGCGCCACGTCCGGAGGGTGACTACCGTGTCCCGCGGAGATGGTCGGCGATCGGCAGCGTCGCCCGTACCCCGAAGAAGTGTTCGCCGTTCATCGGGGTGACCTGGCGGCGCAGCCCGGTGCCGGCCCGGCGCAGCGCACCGCGCACCGCAAAGGGACCCTTGCCGGCCGGTACCGCGAAGCGGACAGTCACTTGTGGACGCGGTACGCCGCCACCGCGCCGCGCCGGGCGGAACAGCACCGAGACGCAGGTGGTCAGCGCGGGCGGCTGCGCCACCGAGGTGAGTACCTCGGCGAGTGCGGCCGGGCGGCTGGACAGGCTGCGCATCCGGTACGTCGCGTGGTGCAGGGCGCCGATCGACCAGTACCGCCACCGTTCCACAGTGGACGGTACGGACGCGGTGGCGGGGCCGGTGGTGCCGGGCTTGACGATGTCCACCCCGAGCGAGGAGGAGAGCTCGGAGCGCAGCTCCGCCTCGGCCAGCACCCGTGCCGGTACGCCCCGCGCGCGCAGCTGCAACTCCAGCCGCTGGGCCGCGGTGGCCGCTGCCCGCTGCGCGCCCGCGTCGCCGCCACCGCGGGCATCCGCCGCCTCGGGATCGGTCTGCGGGTCGAACCGTACCGCCACCCAGAACACCCGCCACGCCGAGCCGGCCGCCTTGCCCGGCGTCGGTACCGCCCAGGCGAGCAGCTGCACACCGGCCGGCCGGATGTCAGCGGTACGCACTGCGCGGGACAGCTCACCCAGCACATCGGGCAGCCGGTACTCCAACCGGTCGGTCGGGCTGGCACCCAGCCGCAGTACCGCCACCCAGCCCGCCCCGTCGCTGATCAACCCGAACTGCTTTCCGGACCGGTCGGTGTGTGCCTGGGTGGTGAGTCCAGGCAGCGCCGCGTCGAGTGGGGCGGCGAAGCGCCGGCCGGCGCGGCGCTGGTACCGCCACCAGACCAGTACCCACTGGTCCAGCCACCGGCCACCGAGCCGCAACGCGGTGGGCGCGGCCACCAGCACGCAAGCCGCGGCGAACAGCAGCCGCCCCGGGCTCGGGGTCAGCGCGGCGGCCAGCACGGCCAGGACGGCCAGCTGCCACAGGCCGATGCGGGCCGCGATGTGGGTGGCGCCGGGCCGCGACAATGGTCCGCGGGACAACGAAGAATCGGGTACCGCCACCCGCGGTGCATCCATCTGTACAGTCATTGGAGCCTCCTATGTGGACACAGCGCGATCAGTTGCAGGCCTACCAGTATCTGCGGCGCCGGCTCGTGTCCGCCATCCAGCGCGGCGATGCCAACCACCCGGCCTCGCCCAGCCGCCGGGTGGTGGTCAGCTACGGCCTGGGCGCCACGGCCGCGCTGCTGATAGTCGCCGGGTTCGGAATCTACGGTCTGGTGCGCCCAGGTGCCAACCAGAACTGGCGAGCGCCGGGGCAGGTGGTGATCGAGAAGGAGAGCGGGGCCGAGTTCGTGCTCGCCGCCGACGGGCTGATGCACCCGATGCTCAACTACGCCTCCGCGCGGCTGCTGGCCGGCGGTGACGGTACCGCCACCACGGTCGTCTCGGCCCGCTCGCTGGCGGGTGCACCGCGCGGTGCGCCACTGGGCATTGCCGGGGCACCGAACTCGCTGCCGGCCAAGGACCGGTTGCTCACCGGGGCCTGGACGGTCTGCTCGCAGACGGCGGCGGACGGGCCGGCCCAGTCGCCCGCGACCAGCGTCGCGATGCTCGGCCCGCCGCCGGCCAGCCCACCGGTGCCGGCCGACCGGGCACTGATTGTCAGCGGCCCGGCCGGACAGCGGTACGCGGTCATCGCCGGCCGGCTGTTGCACATCCGCGACCAGGACACCGCGGCCGCGCTCGGCTTCGACCAGGTGACCCCGGTGCCGGTACCCGATTCGTGGGTGTCGGCGGTGACTCGCGGCCCGGAGCTCGCCCTGGTCGACGTGGCCGGCGCCGGCGGGCAGGGCCCGACCGTCGACGGGAAGTCGACCCAGGTCGGTGAAGTGCTGGTCGTACGCAGCGAAGGAAGCACCGATCGCTACTACCTGGTGCAGGGTCCGTCCACTGTGGTCGCGGTGAGCCAGACCAAGGCGGCGCTGGTGCTGGGCGGGGAGAGCCCGGTGCAGGTCTCGGCGCGCGCCATCGGCAAGGTCGCCCAGGCCCAGCAACCCTCCGACGGGTACCCGCTGATAAAGCCCCAACCGTTGCCGGCACCGGGCAGCGGGGACGCGGTCTGCGCGGTCCGTACCGGCCCGCAGCAGTCGGAGGTACGCATCAGCAAGGGGGTACCGCTGCCGCCGGGTGCGAAGGCGATCCCGGCCCGCGTGCAGAGCGACAGCGCGCAGGTGGCCGACAAGGTCTTCGTACCACCCGGCCAGGGTGCGCTGGTGCGCGACCAGCAGTCCCCGGGCGATACCACCGGCACCGTGTATCTGCTCACCGACACCGGGGTGCGGTACCCGGTCGGTGGCGGGGACGCACAGAAGGCGCTGGGCTACGGCGGGGTGACTGCGACGCCGGTGGACTACACCGTGCTGGCTCTCTTCCCGACCGGCCCGGTGCTGGACATCGTTTCGGCTGGGCGGCAGGTCGCCCGCTGATGCTGATTCGCTGATGCCCGTCACCGTATTCGGTCGCGGCAAGAGTATAAGTAGCCAGGCTACGGATCAATGCGGACGGTAGCTAGGTTAGTGGAGGTTATCTATCGACGTTTGCGTGGCCACCGTACGTTGACCCCCGGACCGGCCGAGCCGGGGAGGGGGAGTGGTCACGGATCAGGCAACACGACCAGCAGTGACGAATGGGCGCATCTCGGTGAAGCCGGGACGCGTCGACCGTGTGCCACCACAGGTACAGATCGAGGTACATGTCATCGAGGACCATCCACTGTATCGGCTCGCCCTCTGCAGCGTCATCGACGATGCGCCGCAGATGCACCTCGGGCTAGCCGTGGCTTCGGTGGAGGAGTTCACATGTGCCCAAGCAGTGGCGGCCCGGACGATGGCGGCCCAACCTGTGGCGCGTACCCCCGGCCCGTCGACCGAGGGTTCGCAGCAGACGATCGCCGTGCTGGACCTGAAGCTGCCCGGACTCAGCGACGCCGCGGCGGTCAGCGCCGTGGTACGGCTGGGATTCCGGGTTCTGGTGCTCTCCGCCCACAGTGGCCAGACCCAGGTGCTCTCCGCGATCACGGCCGGTGCCAAGGGGTACCTCACCAAGGACGCCGGTGCCGAGGAGATCCGCCGCGCCGTGCGTGAGGTGGCGGCCGGCAACAGCTACGTCACACCGGCGCTGGGCACGTTCCTGGTCGACGCGCGCCAGCGTCCCGGGCCGGCACCGGTTCCGCTCTCCGAGCGGGAGCGGCAGGTTCTCGCCCTGCTCGCCGCCGGGGAACGGGACCAGGACATCGCGGTACGCCTGTCCATCAGCCTGCGTACGGTCCGCTCGCATCTGGACCGGATCCGGGAAAAGACCGGTCGCCGCCGGCGGCCGGACCTGACCAGGTTCGCGATCGAGGAAGGCATGGCGATCGAGGAAGGCATGGTGGGGCAGGCATGGCGGTGAGTACGGTCCCGGTCGCGAGCGAGCAGGATGTCGCGGCGTTCCGGGGGCTGTGGTCACGGGTCGGTGACGCGGTCCAGACGGCCGTGTACGGGAAGCGACCGGTGATCGATCTGGTGCTTGTCGCCATGTTCGCCGGCGGTCACGTACTCATCGAGGATGTACCGGGCACCGGAAAGACCACCCTCGCCCGGTCGCTGGCGAACGCACTGGGTGGTGTTTTCCGGCGGGTCCAGTTCACCCCGGACCTGCTGCCCAGTGACGTCACCGGCACCTCGGTCTACGACCCGCGCAGCTCCGACGTGCGCTTCCGGCCCGGCCCGGTCTTCGCCAACGTGGTGCTCGCCGACGAGATCAACCGCGCGGCCGCGAAGACGCAGTCGGCTCTGCTCGAGGTGATGGAGGAGCACACGGTCACAGTGGACGGTTCGGCGTACCAGGTGCCGGCGCCGTTCCTGGTTGTGGCGAC
>JAFMQQ010000046.1:7391-11383 GCA_017354595.1 Micromonosporaceae bacterium | reverse complement strand
GTTGGCGCCGATGGCGTACAGCGCCGGGTTGATCTGGCCGAGGCCGCCACCGTTGATCTGGTCGGCGATGGAGACCATCGCCGCCCATTGCGGTGTGGACGCCGAGGTGCCACCGATGTCGTACCAACCCGTGCTGCACGGCGCGCTGCCACAGATCAGCCCGCTGTTCCCGGCCGGCGGCAGGGTGAGGTAGATCAGGGCACCGGTGGTCGCGCTCGCCTGCAGCCCGACGTCGGGTACGCCACGCATGGCCCCGATCGAGGTGCTACCGGCGGGCAGGCCATTCTGGTAGCCGGGCCGGCTGAAGTGGTGGCTGAAGCCACCGCCCGAGCCGATCCAGCCCACCTCCGCGACGCCGGGATTGTTCCGGCACGGCGCGGGCGGGTCGGTGCTGTCGGTGACCCGGGTGGTGGTGTTGTTCGGGTCGGTGCACAGGTATGTGCCGCCGACGCCGGTCACCAGCGGATCCGATGCCGGCCATCCCACCGTCGGGAACGGGAACGTGGTGCCGCCCTGGCCGACCGGTGGCTTGCGGATGTTGGCCGTACCGCCGTCGCCGGAGGAGGCCAGCACGGTAACCCCGCTGGCCGCGGCGGACTCGAACGCGTACCGCAGGTTGTCCAGTGACTGCGCGCTGGCGAACGCGTCCTCCGCCGTACTGAACGACTGCGAGATGACGTTCGCCAGGTGGTTGTCGATGACGTATTGCTCGGCCGCCATCATCTGCGGGAGGCCCTGCACGCCATAGGTCTCCGCGTTCGGGGTGGCGATCAGGATGATGTTGGCACCGGGTGCGATGGAGTGAGCCCACTCCACATCGAGAGAGACCTCCAGCGCCCACGCGCTCTTGTCCTCCTGACCGGTGCCGTTGCTCTTCGGCGGCGCCGCCTTGGTCGCCGGCGAACCCTGCAGGTGCAGCACGCTGAAGTTCGGCATGCCGGCGGCGCACGCCACGCCATCCTCACCGCACATCGGCCGCAGGCCGAAGGCGGTGTCGAAGACGTGCAGGTCGTGCGCGATCGTGTCGCTTCCGTACGAGTCCACGATCGCGATCGTCTGGCCGGTGCCGTCATGGCCGGCGGCGTACAGCGGACCCAGGTGGTACGCCGCCCGCATCGCCGCCGGGCTGAAGCAGCGCCGGTTCACCGAGGCACACTGTGCCTGCGTCGGTGGCGTCGTCGATGTGGTGACTTGCGCGTAGTCGGCGACGCTCGGGGAGACGGCAACCATCGCCGTGCCGAGTACCGGCGACAGCAGCGTACCGCCGAGCACCACCGCGCCGGCCAGCCCGCGTAGCCGCAGACGTCGTTGTAAATCCATCTAACCTCCTTGCCCTGGGGCCACACCGCACCCACTCGTGGTGATGCCGGCGTGACCCGACGTTGACTTGGCCGCACGACATGTGTGGGCCGCGTCCGGCGATTATGACACCGCCCGATACACCTGTCCCGACACCGATTCGGGCCGCATGCGAATCCGGCCAATCATGGCGCGTTCAGAGTCTATTAACCCGTCGGCTGTAGGTGGTACCTATAGTGCGGATGCCCTTTCGCACACCCGTTGGGAGAGACTCTGTGTCCCGAAAACCGTCAACACGAGGTCGGACGGCCGCCATCGCGACCGCCATGGCGCTGTTCGCGACCTCGGTCGCGCTCATCGCCACCAGCGCCGACGCATCCGATCCAGGCGCTGGGCAAGGCTCCGGGCAAGGCTGCGACCTGGGTAACGGCGTGAAGCACGTCATTGAGCTCACCTTCGATAACGTCCATTTCCTTCGGGACAACCCGAACGTGCCGTCGGACCTGGAGCTGATGCCGCACCTGACGCAGTTCCTGGAGCAGAACGGTGCATTGATCTCCAATGTCCACACTCCACTGATCGCGCACACCGCGGACGACAGCCTGACGCTGTACACCGGACTGTATGGCGACCGGCACGGCCAGCCACTGACCAACTCCTACAAGACCTTCAAGCCGGACGGCAGCACCGAGGCCGACGGGTCGTTCGCGTACTGGACCTCGCCGGCGTACGACTCCGGCAACGGGGCCGTGTCGAGCACCGAGCCGACCACGCCGACCATGGTGTATTCCCCGACCATCCCGGCGAAGCCGGGCGCCACGGGCAGCGTCACGCCGGCACCGTGGGTACCGTTCACCCGCGCCGGCTGCTCGGTCGGTGACTTCTCCACCGCCAACATGGTGCTGGAGAACACCAATATCGACATCCCCACCGTCTTCGGCGCCGACTCGCCGGAGGAGGCCGACAACAACGCCGACACCGGCTTCAAGGACCTGACCACCAGCAAGTACGTCGGCGAGGCGGTGCACTGCGCCAAGACCGACGCGGCGTGCAACGGCGCACCGCGCGCCGTCGCCGACAAGCTGCCGACCGAGCCGGGTGGCTACAACGGATACCAGGGCGTGTTCGGCTACAAGTACGTCAACCCGCTGGTCGATGGCGGGCAGCCCAACCTGTACCACAACGGCTACCAGGTGACCGACGCGAACGGAAACCTCGTCGACCTGGACGGCAACACCATCACCAACAGCTTCGCCGGTGTCGCCGGCTTCCCCGGATTCAGCCCGACCGCATCGCAGACGCTGGCCAACCTGGCCTCGATGCAGGAGGCCGGTATCCCGGTCACCTACGGGTACATCGCCGACATCCACGAGAAGAAGGCGGGCCAGACCGGCTGCACCACGGCCGGCGCGACCGCCACCGGATACGCCCTCGGCCCGGGCGACCCGTGCGCGATAGCGACGGCCCGGGCGTACGACGCCGCGTTCGCGAAGTTCTTCGACCGGCTCGCCAAGGCGGGCATCACGCCACGCAACACCGAGTTCATCGTCACCGCCGAGGAGAACGACCACCTCGCCGGGGCGAATTCGCTGCGGGCCAGCACTCCCACCCCGGCCAACTGCGACGGGGTGACCGTGGCGTGCTCGTACACCGCCAACCAGATCGGTGAGCGCGAGGCCAACCTGCCGCTGCTGCTGCAGAAGGAGCGTGGCAACAGCACGCCGTTCGCGGTCGAGCCGCAGGGCGCGGCGATGTACGTCAACGGGAACCCGGCGCCGGACGATCCGGCCCTGCGGCAACTGCAGCGCGACACGGCGGCGATCACGGCGAACAACCCGTACAGCGGGGTGACCGGCGAGAAGATCGTCAACTACCAGGCGGGCCGGGTGGAACAGCGGATCCTGCACATGCAGACCGCGGATCCGTTGCGTACCCCCAGCTACACCATCTTCCCGCAGCCCGACTACTACTTCGATCCGACCTTCCCCAGGTGCGGGTCGTCGACCGACCCGGCCACCGATTGCGCGTCCACCTTCGCGCACTACGCGTGGAACCACGGGTACTACTCACCGGACATCGACATCACCTGGGCTGGCATCGCCGGTCCCGGCGTGGCCAGGAAGGGTCTGCTCGGTGCCGACCCGCAGCATGGCGCAACGTCCACAGCGGACGGTCAGAACGGCCGGCCGTCGCTGACGGTGCCGCAGGCAAGCACCGGGCCGTGGGTCGAAGAGGCCGACATCCGGCCGACCCTGCTGTCGCTGGTCGGTCTGCACGACGACTACCTCTCCGACGGTGCGGTCATCTCCGGGATCCTGACCCGGCGGGACAGCAGCGACCTGGCCGCGCTGATCGACGTGTACCACCAGCTCAACTCGTCGGTCGGTGCTTTCGGCACGGATACGTTGAAGGCGGAGAGCGCGGCGCTGGCCAGCTCCTCCGACGGTGACCAGGTGTTCGTCCGGACCGAATCCCGGCTGACCCAACTCGCCGACCAGCGCGATGCGCTCGCCGGCCAGATCAAGAAGACCCTCGACCAGGCCGTGTTCGGTCACGGCCAGCCGAGCCGGTTCGAGGTGGCGGCGGAGTTGGCCCAGGGCCGGCAGCTGCTGCACCAGGCGCACGCACTGGCGGCCGGTACCGCCTGACGGTTGCTGGCGTAGAACCAGAACGCGGGGCGGGAACTCCGGTTC
>JAFMQQ010000046.1:0-7381 GCA_017354595.1 Micromonosporaceae bacterium | reverse complement strand
CGGGTTCCGGCCCCGCGTTGCCGCCTGCCGTCAGTCCCACCAGGTGCGGACGACCTCGGCGTCGATCAGGCAGGCCGCCATCCCGCCCAGATCCTCGGCCTCGTACAGCCCATCGAACCCGTCCGGGCAGTAGCAGGCGTACTCCCAGGCGAACTCGAGCGCCTCGCGGCGGGTACGCGGCGGCCGGGACACCACGAACTGCAGCGCATCGTGCTCCATCGCCACCAGGTCCACGCCGTACCGCTGCTGCCAGTGGCGCAGCATCGCACCGTGCACGCTGGGGCGCGGGCAGTCGTTGAAGTTGCCGAAGCTCAGCAGCGCCGGGACCTGCCAGGCATGCGCCGCCGGCACCAGGGCGACCACGGCCGGGTCGGTCGGACCGCAGCCGGCCAGATCACAGCCGGCCGGGACCCGGATCTGGTCGAACCGCTGCGGATCCTCGGGCCACTCGTCCAGCCAGCGCTCAACCTCATCCGGGTCAGCCGTATCGAGGGTGGCGCCCCGCGGGCTGAGTATGGTGGCCGGGTCGAGCGCGGCGCACTCGGCGAGCCGCTCAGCCGGTCCCAGCGGCACCCAGGTCAGCTCCTCCAGCTGCGGCTCCGCGCGCAGCACGCTGCGCTCCGGATCCACCAGCACCGGCTGGTACCCGGTCTGATCCGCGACCAGGTGCAGCCGCCGCCACCAGCGCAGCGCCTCGTCCGCAGGGACGGCGATGTCGGCCACCGGTACGCCGACGGGGAGCTCGCCATGCCAGGTCGGGGCGGGCAGTTCGATATCGAGCGCGGAGAAGCGGCTCGCCAGATCCTCGATCATCGAACGGTGAGGCTACTCCAGTCCCTGCTCGATCGCGTACCGGACCAGCTCGACCCGGTTGTGCAGGTGCAGCTTGCCCAGGGTGTTCTGCACGTGGTTCTGCACCGTCCGGTGCGAGAGTTGAAGCCGTTCCGCGACCTCGCGGTAGGACAGTCCCTTCGCGACCAGCCGCAGCACCTCGGTCTCCCGCTCGGTCAGGCGCGGCGCCGCCGCGCCCCCGGTACCCGTCGCCGGCGTCGTGGCCAACCGGCGGAACTCCCCGAGTACCAGGCCGGCCAGGCCCGCCGTGAAGACCGGATCGCCTTCCGCGGTGCGCTGTACCGCTTCCAGAAACTCCTCCCGGCGGGCGGACTTCACCAGGTACCCGCAGGCGCCCGCCTTCACCGCGTCCAGCACGTCCTGGTGTTCCCCGCTCGCCGAGAGCACCAGGATCCGTACCTTCGACTCGCCGGCGACCAGCCGGGTGATCACCTCGACGCCCGACAGGTCGGGCAGCTGCAGGTCCAGCACCACCACGTCCGGGCGCAGCGCCGCGCAGACCCGGGCCGCCTGCGTCCCCTCGCCGACCGCGGCCACCACGTCATACCCGGCCTCGGTGAGGTCCCGGGCGACCCCTTCCCTCCACATTGGATGGTCGTCGACCACCACGACGCGGGTCATGCCTGGCGTCCCGGTACCCGTCGGGGGATGCGCAACTCCACCTCGGTACCCGCACCCGGGGCGCTAGTGATGGTGACCGTACCGCCGAGGTCGCGGATCCGGCCCTGGATGGACTGGCTGACGCCCAGCCGCCCGTCGGCCGCGGCCTCCTCCAGCCGCCCGGGTGCGATGCCCGGCCCGTTGTCCCGGACGGTGACGGTGACCGCGGCCGGCTCATCCTCCAGCAGCACCCAGGCGTGCGCACCTGGTCCACAATGGACTGATACGTTGTCGAGGGCGCTGCCCACCGCCGCGGTCACCTCCGCAGCCGTACTGCTGCTCACCGGTACCGGCGTCGCCGGGGCCGCCACAGCGACCTGGCCGGTACTGAAGCGATCCAGCCGTACGCCCAGATCCTCGACCCCGTCCGGTTGCGGCGGATGCCCCACGACCAGCGCGCGCAGCGCCGCCCCCTGGTCCCCGGCGAGCCGGCCCAGCGCCGCCGCCTCGCCACCCAGCTCGGCACCGCGGCGCTGCACCAGAGCCAGCGCCTGCAGCACCGAGTCGTGCATGCCGCGGGCCAGCCGCTCCCGTTCCCGGGTCGACGCCTCCAGCTCCACCGCGCGTTGCAGCCGCGCCTGCGCGTCCACGGTCAGCCGGGCGACATGGCCGACGACGATGCCACACAGCAGCAGCAGCACGGCCGAGTCGATGGTGTTGACCGTGACGTCGCGGTGCAGTACCAGGTCGACGCCGCCGATGACGATGGCGGCGACGGTACCGCGCCGCCGGCCGCCGGAGATCGCCCAGGCGAGTACCGGTGCCGCGATCCACGCCCCGCTCATGGTTCCGGCGCCGCCGCGCCACCGGTCGCCGGTGCCGATCCAGCCGGTGACGAGCAGCAGGCCGGCCGTCACGACGAGGTCGGCGAGCAGCAGCTGCCAACCGCGACGGCGGGGTTCCCGGTAGGCCACCCAGACCAGCAGCGTCCAGGCACCCATGCCGGCCAGCACCAGCCAACCCGCGGCCGGGTGGGCGAACTGGCGGTATTTGTTGAGTACCAGCAGGAACGCGTACCCGAGCGCCGCCAGCCGGAAGACCGCCAGGGCACGCCACAGTGGCGCCTCCAGTCCCACCCGACCATCATGGCGGGTCGATGACGGGTCCGGGTACCCGCGCCAACGGTCGGTCCCGCCGGCCGGGCGCGCCTCAGCTGAGCACATCCGCCAGTGGGCGCCGGTTGGACTCGGGTGCCGGCCTGGTCGGGCGGCCGATCCGGAACACCGCGACCGGAACCGGTACCCCCGCCGCGTCCGCGACCAGTGGTGCGGTCTCCGGCCGGTCCACCGCGATCGAGATCGGGTGGCAGGCGAACCCGGCCGCCGTGATCGCGACCCAGCACCGCAGCAGCCGCCGGCCGGCATCGACCAGCGTGGCCGTGGACAGGTCGGTGGCACCGAGTACCGACACCGCGCGGGCGGTGGCGAGCAGCCGCACGTCCCGGCCGGCGAACAGCCGCGCCACCGGTCCCGGCAGGCGCCCGATCCGCAGCGCCACCCGCAGCGCCAGCCACTCGTACCGGGCCAGTTGCAGCCCCGCCGGGGTCATCCCGGCCGGCGCCGCCGGGTCGCCGCTCATCCACCGGTCGAGGTCGGTGACGAACCGCCGGTCCCGCCAGGAGAGCTCGCTCGCCCGGGCGACCAGCCGGGCCATCCGCGCCGGATCCACCAGTACGCAGCCCATCGCCACCAACTCCCGCCGCAGCAGGTCCGGAAGCTCGCTGCGGTCGTACCGGCACCGGTTGGTACACCGCCGGGCGGCCGGACCGGCGAGCGGGTCGACCGGCTCGCCGGGCAGGGCCGGCCGCAACCGGATCACGCCCACGAACAGATCCGAGCCGGTCCGCTCGAACCGAGGCTCCACTGTGGACCGATGGCCGTGCCGCTGTGCCGCCAGGTCGAGCGTCTCCAGGAACCCACCGATGGCGAGGTAGGCGTCCCGGTCGTCGGGATCGTGCGGCAGGTAGTCGAGGTGGTCGTAGTGCAGCTCGTACCCGCCGGCGCCGCGAACGCCGGCGCAACGGCGCAGCCGCCACGGCTGGGCGTTGTGCGCCGAGGGCGCCCGCAGCGCCTCGCGCAGAATCGTCTCGTGCTCGACCGGTATCCTCACCGCGCACCTCCGGCCAGCACATAGCGCCGCTTGATCCGGCCGGCATCGGCGCGGAACGGGCCGCCCCCCGGCGGGTACAGCCGGACCTCGATCTCGGCCAGCTGTGGGTACTCCGCCGCGGCGGCCCGCACGTCGGCGCTGTTTGCCAGCAGCCGCGCCCGTACCGCCCCGGCCAGCCGTTGCGCCAGACCCGGTGGTGGTGGGTGTGGTGTCTCCACATGCACCAGTGGACGCACCACGCCGGCCGCATCCTCGTGCAGATCGAGGGCGTACCCGAGGACGAGGTCAGCGTCGGGCGCCTCACCCAGACCCCACTCGACATCCTCCGGGTAGATGTTCGCCCCGTGTACCGAGACGGTGGAGTCGCTGCGCCCGTGCACGTACAGGAACGGCAGCCGGAACACCGGCAGTGGCGCGCGGTTGCGGCTGTCCCGCTCCGGGTCCAGCCCGAAGTCCCGGCACACTTCGAGCACCCGCCGGTACGGTAGGCTGCCGCCCGCGTCGTGGATGTTGTATCGCACCCGCGGGGAAAGCACCGCCGGCCGGCACACCGTGACCACCAGTTCCCCGCCGACCGTCTCGACGAAGTAGTCGGTCGGGTCGTACTGGAAAACCATCGGCAGCCGGGTACGGCCACCGAAGAGTGCCTCGGCCAGTTCCGGCCGCTGTGCCGCCTGCTGGCGCAGCCAGGCCGAGAGCGGCAGCTCGACCGCCACCCCGATGTCCAGGTCGCTGGCGCCGTAAGCGGAATACACCGCCCGGAACCTCCGCTCCAGCCGGCCGCGCAGCACCTCGCTCATCCCTTCGCCACCGACGAAGCCGTAGATGCGGTAGGCGGACAGGTCCGGGCCGCGGGTCGCCGCCAGATCCAGCAGGGTACGCAGGAACGGCGGGTACCCGGTCACCACCCAGGTGTACCCCGGGCCGAACAGCTCCAGCGTGGCGAGCATCCGCTCCGCGTCGGGACCGATCGACTTGACCGCGCCGAGCCGGCCGAGCGCCCGGGAGACGTTGATCCCGGTCGCCCAGGCGCCCATCGAGAAGCCATTGAGCGTTATCACTGGTGCTTCCCGGGTCGGCTCGCCGGCGAGGATGTGCCGGGCGAGCATCGCCATGCTCCGGTGTACCTCGGCGAGCTCGGCCGTACTGCGGGCCCAGGTGTACGGCCGGCCGGAGGACCCGGCCGACTCGTCCAGCTCGACCGCGCGCGCCGGCAGTACACCGCCGCGGCACAGTGCGGCGAGTGGATACCGGTCGATGTAGCTGCGCTTGTCGGCGATCGGCAGGCCGGAAAGCCACTGCGCCGGCCGGCCGGCGTACGGCGGTGCGCCGTGCCCGGCCACGAAGTCGGCGTAGGCGGGGACTTCGGCCAACGCCCTGCGGGCCGCCGCCACGGCGCCGGCAACCGACAGGGCGCCCGGAGTCAGGCCCACCCGGGCGGCGGCCCGGAACGTGGGCAGACTTGCCCGGCTGGCGCGCTTGGCCAGCCGTACTCCACTGAGCACTGGGCTAGTTCGATGCATGACTACAGGGTCGTGGCGCGGGTACCGGCTGGCATCGGTACGGCCACTCATCTGCCTGAGTCGGGGTACTCAGGTACCGGCCTTGATCGGGTCCATTGACAACCGCTAGTGCCTGATCGAAACTGCTCAGAATCAGGGGCGAACGACCACAATCGCGTGTCCCTGCGCGCCCGACCACCGCTGGTACCGCCGACGTGTGGCCGCTTCGCCGTGCCCGAAAGGGGAAACGACGCATGCAGCTCATCCACCAATCACCCCGCTGGAGACTCTCCGCCGCCGGTGCGGCCGTCGTGCTCGCCGTGGGCCTCGCGGTGGCCACGCAGGGCGCCGCGAGCGCCGTTGGCGGCAGCGCCGGCGCACCGCCGACGATCATCCCCAAGCCCGTCTCGATGAGTGTCGGTACCGGACAGTTCACTGTGGACGGACAGACGCGGATTGTCGCCCGCGACGGCACGAAGGATGTCGCCGCCGACCTCGCCGCCGACCTCGCCCCGGCGACCGGGCTGAACCTGCCGGTCGCATCGGCACAGCCGAAGAGCACCGATATCGAGCTGGTACTCGGCGATCCCGGTACGCTGCCGGGCGACCGGCTCGCCGAGGGGTACCAGCTGGATGTCTCAGCATCCGGCGTCCGGCTGGAGGCGCCGACCCAGCACGGCCTGTTCAACGGCGTGCAGACGCTGCTGCAGTTGCTGCCCGCGGCGATCGCCAGCCCGACCGCGGTCCCGGTCGCCTGGACGGTGCCGTACGTGCAGATCACCGACTTCCCGCGGTACGGCTACCGCGGCGTGATGCTGGACATCGCGCGCCACTTCGAGCCGCCCGCCGCGGTCGAGCGGCTGATCGACCAGGCGGCCCGGTACAAGGTGAACGTCTTCCACCTGCATCTCAGCGACGACCAGGGTTTCCGGGTCGCCATCAACGGCTTCCCCAACCTGACCGCGATCGGCGGCCAGGGGTCGGTCGGGACCGGTGGCAACACCATGGATCCGGGCGGGTTCTGGACCCAGGACCAGTACAAGCAGGTGGTGGCGCACGCGGCGGCGCACTTCATGACGCTGGTACCCGAGGTCGACACGCCCGGCCACAACAACGCCATCATCATGTCGGAGTACGGCGACACGACCAACCCGCTGCTCGATGGAGCTCCGCAGGACATCAACTGCAGCGCGCACAACCCTCCACAGTGGAACTACACCGGTGATGTCGGCTACAGCGCGCTCTGCCCGGAGAGCGCCAACACCTGGACCATCCTCTCCAGCATCATCGGCCAGCTCGCCGCGATGTCGCCGGGCCCGTACTACGACCTCGGCGGCGACGAGGTGCCGGCCACGATCCTGACCCAGGACCGGTACGCCGCGCTGGTCAACCGGGAGGCCACCATCGTCAACGGCGCCGGCAGGACCGCGATGGGCTGGGCCGACATCGCCGGCCCGGGAACCCAGCTCGCGCCCGGATCGATCGCCCAGTACTGGCAGACCGCCTCCGGCTCCAGCCCCGGCACGATCACCGCGACCGAGGCGGTGGCCAAGGGCATGAAGGTGGTCATGTCACCGGCGAACCACACCTACCTGGATCAGAAGTACGCCCGCGGGGTGCCGTCCTCGCTCGGCCTGACCTGGGCGTGCAACCGCGGCTGCGACGTCGACCAGTTCTACAACTGGGATCCGGGCGGCTTGGTCACCGGTGTCACCGACGACAACGTCATCGGCGTCGAGGGCGCGCTGTGGGCCGAGACGCTGGTCAACTTCGACGACGTCGACTACATGGCCTTCCCGCGGCTGCCGGCCCTGGCCGAACTGGGCTGGTCTGCGGCGGCGACCCGGACCGCGACCAGCCCGGCGTACCAGGACTTCCTGGTCCGGTTGGCCGCGCATGGCGCCCGCTGGCAGTACGCCGGAACCAACTTCTACCCGACCCCGCTCGTCGCGTGGCCGCTGAGTGTGGCTCCGGCCAACGTCCCGAGCGGCACCCAGCAGTTGGTCGACGCGACACTGGCAACGGTATCGGCGCCAGCGGTGGCGCCCAGCGCGATCAGCGCCACCATCGACTGGGGCGACGGCACCACGTCGGCGGGTACCGTGACCGGCACGGCCGCGACCGCCACCACGGTCAACGGCCTGTACGCGGTCGGCGGCACGCACACGTACGACCATCCCGGCACGTACCCGGTGACAATCACCGTCACCGGTCCGGCCGGCCCGGCGCAGCCGGTCGAGGTGACGCTGCACCCGGGA
>JAFMQQ010000318.1 GCA_017354595.1 Micromonosporaceae bacterium | reverse complement strand
CGGTTGCGCGGCGCGGCGCGCCTGTACCGCACCGATCTGCCGCCGCGCCGCCGGCTCGCCCTCGGTGGCGATCTCCACCAGGCAGCCGTACGCCTCGGCCGGGCGTACCGGCACGTTCAGCTCCCGCGCGGTACGCAGGAAGACCGCGTACCCGTACGCCGCCCGCAGCGCGGCCGGCACACCGGGCATCCCGGCGACCGGCCGGCGTTCCTGGAACGCCCGGCGCACTCGATCCTCCACATCGGACTCCAAGTCCTCCATCTCGTACAGCAGCGCCCCACCCGGCCAGCGCCGGGCGACCAGCGGTGCGAACGGCAGCGGCTGCGCCTGCGGCCCGATCGCCAGCCGGTGCGGGATCGCCCCCGCCACCACAAGGTACTCGGCGACGGCGTACCCGCGCACCGCGGGCAGTTCGCTGAGGTCCGGCGGCTCGACCGGCTCAACCGGTCGAGCATTGCGCCCCTGGATCTCGAACCGCCAGAACCCGACCGCGCCCGGGACCGGCCCGGCCAGCCGCAGCCGCCGGTCGGCTGCGTCCACATAGGACCCACCGAGGTACGGCAGCACCTCGCTGGTGGCGGAGGCGAGGAACCGCCGGAAGTCCGCACCGGTCACGGCTTCGCCAGGATCGGCGTTGCGAGCACCCGGTCCAGCCAACCCGCCGTGGCCGCCGGGCCGGTCGCGACCGGTGCGTCCAGCAGCGCCTTGAGTACCCGGGTCACCTGGTACGGATCCTCGAACTGGGCCACCTCCACCTCCGCGTACGGCAGGCTCAGGTGCCGCGCCGCGTCGCGCACCGTGCTGCCCCGGTACCGGGGATCGTCCACGTTCACGATCAGCGCGATGGCCGCCGGGTGGTACCCGTACTCGGCGAAGGAGCCGGCGAACTGCTCGCCACGCTCCCCCGCCTCGTCACCGACCACGATGACGATGAGCTTGTCCCCGGCCGGTACCCGTACCCCGTCGGCGGACAGTGCCCGCACCGCACGCGCGTGCCAGGTACCGCCGCCCGCGGTCACCCCGCGGAGCATGTGCTCGACGCCGACCCGCGTGGTCGCCTTCGGCCGCAGTACCCGCCCGGTGGTATCGAAGGTGGCGATGTGCAGCCGCTGTGCCGGAAAGCCAGCCAGGATCTTGACCAGCGCCTCCTTCGACTTGTCGATCGCGCCCTGCATCGAGCCGGACTTGTCGATGAGGAAGAAGACGTGAACCTCCTCGTCCGCGGTCGCCTCGGAGACCGCGCGCGCCACCGCAGCCTCAGCCGCGCCCTCCAACTTCTCCCGCAGTTGCCTGTTGCGCACGTTGCGGGCCACGTTCAACGCCCGCTGGTCGGTCGCGGTCTGCAGCGCCTTCTCCCACCGGGTGCGGATCTGTTCGTCGGCGAGCAGCCCCAGGCTCTCCAGCGTCGGGGTGAGCATCCGCAGGTCCCGGTCGGAGAGCGAAGGCAGCAGCGCCACCATGATGGCCGGAGTCAGACCGGTTCCGGCCGGCAGCCGGCCCACCGTCTGCTTGTACGACAACCCTTCCGCGACGATCTTCTCGCAGATCTCCACTTCGGACAGTCCGTCGAACCGCTCCCGCTTGGTCAGGTTCAACCCGTCCAAGCCGATCCGGCGGTGCCCGGCCGGGGACTGCTTCTGCGGCCAGCCGAGGATCTCGAAGAACCGCTCGCTCTCCGGCCGGTACCCGCACTTGCGGACCAGCTTCTTGATGGTCTCCTTGTAGCCGGTGCTCACCAGACCTTCGAGCAGCCAGGCGTTGCGCTCGCGGTGGGCCAGCCACTGCCGGGCCGCCGACGGCCAGCGACCCAACGCAGGTCTGGTACCGGTCACATCGGCGAAGCCGGCACCGCGGTTGAGCGCCGCGATCCGCGGCTCCTCCAGCAGCAGCCCGACCCGCAGCACACCCTTCGGCGTCATCGCGGTGCCCTTGCCCGCTGCGGCAGCCTCCGCGCGCGACGGGTACCGCAGGATCATCGCCTCGCCGACGGCGCGGTAGTCGTCGTCGAAGAATGCGACCGACCCGTCCTCATCGCGTACCGGTGCGCCGGCCCGCGGCTGCACCAGCATCAGCGCGGCGCACGCGACCTGCAGGTCACGCCATTCCGTCTGGGTGGCGGCGTAACTGGCGAAGTGCGCGGCCAGCTCCGGGTCCAGCCGGTATATCTCCAGCAGCTCACCGTAGAGCTTCTCCGCCGCCGGTACG
Source organism: Micromonosporaceae bacterium (assembly GCA_017354595.1). Lineage (GTDB taxonomy): Bacteria > Actinomycetota > Actinomycetes > Mycobacteriales > Micromonosporaceae > DATEJJ01. Next base: position 2,427 of record JAFMQQ010000318.1, on the reverse strand, counting down.
AACAGCCCGGGCGCCACCCGACTGCCGTTGTACTGGTTGGCTCGGACCGCCGGGCGCCAGGTGCCGGCGACATCCATGCCGGGCCGGTTGTGCCACAGGTGGGCGCCGGAGTTCAGTACCAGAGCCAGCAGCCGCTCCGCAGCGCCGCGCTGCTCGGCAAGAATCGTCATGGGGCATCAGTCCAGGCAATAGAAATGCCACCCGAGTGAGGAAGACTGATTGCAGGATTTGAACCTGGCTCCCGAAGGAGTTGCCGCTTGTAAGTCCTCATCGGCCGGGTGGCCGTAGACCAGTGTGGGGTACACGTCGCGCATCGTCAAGACTTTTCGATGCGCCGGTGCTGGGAGTGCCACCCGAGTGAAGAAGACCTGAAGTGACTTGATCCCCAATCAAGCGCCCTTGCGGTGGGCACTGCTTGTAAGTCCTCTTCGGCCGGGTGGCGTTAACCAGTGTGCGGCACGCCGTCAAGCGCTGGCAAAGCCTTTTCCAGTACAGCTAGCGGCCAGCCGGGCGACCGCGGCGGCGATCCGTTCGTCGGTGGCGGTGAGCGCGAACCGGACGTGCCGCTGCCCGGCCGGGCCGTAGAACGTGCCCGGGGAGACCAGGATGCCGCGCTCCGCCAGCCAGTCCACTGTGGACCAGCAGTCTTCGCCACGGGTCGCCCAGAGGAAGAGCCCCGCCTCCGAGGCGTCCACCGCGAAACCCGCGCCCAGCAACGCCGCGAGCAGCTGGTCCCGGCGGCGCCGGTACCGGTCCCGCTGTTCGTCCACATGCGACTGGTCGCCGAGCGCGGCTACCATCGCCGCCTGTACCGGCTGCGGCACGATCAGTCCGGCGTGCTTGCGTACCGCCAGCAGCTCCGCGACCAGGGCCGGATCGCCGGCCACGAAGCCGGCCCGGTACCCGGCCAGGTTGGATCGCTTGGAGAGCGAGTGCATCGCGAGCACGTTCTGATACGAGTCCACAGTGGACAGGATTGACGTGGGCGGCGTGGACCAGCCGAGGGTCAGGTAGCACTCGTCACTGGCGACCACGGCGCCCCGCTCGCGCGCCCAGTCCACCACCTTGCGCAGGTGCTCCGGTGGCAGTACCCGCCCGGTCGGGTTGCCCGGCGAGTTGACCCAGACCAGCCGTACCCGCGCCGGACCCAACGCGGTGAGCGAGTCGGACCGCACCGCGGTGGCGCCGGCCAGCCGTACCCCCACCTCGTAGGTCGGGTAGCAGACCTCGGGAATCACCACCGTGTCGCCCGGCCCGATGCCGAGCAGCCAGGGCAGCGAGGCGATCAATTCCTTGGAGCCGATGGTGGGTAGCACACCGAAGCCGGGTACGGCGCCGCAGGCCGCTGCCACCCAGGACGCGATCGCCTCGCGCAGGGCGGTCGTACCGGCGGTCAGCGGGTACCCGGGAGCATCGCTGGCCGCGCGTAGCGCTTCGCGCACGACCTCCGGCACCGGGTCGACCGGGGTACCGATGGAGAGGTCGACCAGGCCGTCCGGATGCGCCGAGGCCGTCTTCTTCGCCGGTTCCAGCAGGTCCCAGGGAAAGTCGGGCAGCCCGGCGGAGCGCCGGGCACCGGCGATGCTGGCGCCGGCCGGGTTGGTCAGTGTTCGGCCTCGCGCGGCGCCAGACCGGCGACCACGCCGGCGTCCTTCTCGATCTTGCCGATCTTGGATGCGCCACCCGGCGACCCGAGGTCCTCGAAGAACTCGTAGTTCGCGGTGACGTAGTCCTTCCACTGGGCCGGTACGTCGTCCTCGTAGAAGATCGCCTCGACCGGGCAGACCGGTTCGCACGCGCCGCAGTCGACGCACTCGTCCGGGTGGATGTAGAGCATCCGGTTGCCCTCATAGATGCAGTCGACCGGGCACTCCTCGATGCACGCCTTGTCGAGCAGATCGACGCAGGGCTCGGCGATGATGTAGGTCACGGGTCGTCCTCCGAAGGTGCTGGCTCGCTTAGAGCCTAGTATCCCCGCATCCCTGATGGGGCGTGCCCCTCCCCCGGGCGCAGATGGAGGTGGGCGATCGTGTTGGGTCCAGGGGATGTGGGCCACCGGGTGGTAGTGCGCAGGGTTGTGGGGGAACGCGAGGATCGTCCGCTGTTCGCCGATTCGCTGGGCGAACTGGTCGCGATCGACGCGAGCCAGCTCACCGTGCGCACCAGCACCGGACCGGTACGCATCCCCCGCGCCCTGGTCGCCCGCGCCAAGCGGGTACCGGACCGGCGCCGCCCCACCCGGCGCGAGATCGCCGAGCTGGAACTGGCCGCCGACCGGGCGTGGCCGGCGCCGGAGACCGAACGGCTCGGCGGTTGGCTGCTGCGCGCCGCCGACGGCTTCACCGGCCGGGCCAACTCGGCGCTGCCGATCGGCGACCCGGGCTGCCCGCTGGCGGCGGCGCTGGACGCGGTCGAGCACTGGTACGC
>JAFMQQ010000317.1 GCA_017354595.1 Micromonosporaceae bacterium | reverse complement strand
CGCGGAAGTTGGTCCGGTCCAGCCGGCCGGCGCCCGGCACGGACCTGGCCGCGCCCAGTGCCGCGCGGGCCACCACCGCCCCGGCCGCGGCCAACCCCAGCCGGAGCACACCCGAGGTCATGTGGGCAGTTTAGGGAGCAGCGAGGTGGCGCCGGCGTCCCGGCCGTAGTGTCCGGCCTTGTTCGGGTTGTTGATCTGCTCGGCCATCGCCAGCACCAGCGCGACCTTGCCCTGCGGCGTGGCCAGATAGTCCACTGTGGAGATTGTCTTGGAGAGCGTCGGATCGCCGCGCAGCGAGGCGACCACGTTGCCCGAGCCGGCCGCGCCGTTCGCCGCGACCACCAGCCGGCTCACGTTGTCGAACTGGGTGGCCATGGTGACCATGTTGGTGTTCTTGCCGTCCGCCTCCCGGTCGGTGTACGGCTGGGCGGCGAGCACGATGACGCCCTCGGCCGGGCCGGTGACGGGCTTGTTCAGCACGATGAACCGGCCCTCGGTGAAGGCGGTGAGTACGGTCTGGCTCGCCTCGGCCGGGATCGCCGGGGTGTGGTCGGCCAGCACCGAGGCGAGCAGGAAGCTCGCCGTCTCCACCCCGTCGCTGTTGACCGGCACGTTGGCCAGGTTCGGCGGCAGCGTGGTGTGCGCCAGATCGAGCAGGGTCTCGCTGTTGGCCGGGTCGGTGAACCGGTCCTCGATCTCCACCTGCCCGGTCACCTTGGCACCGGCCAGCGCCAGCATCTGCAGCACATTGTCGACATAGGGCGCGGTCGCCTGCATCGAGACGACCAGGATGCGCCGCCCGGTGAGCTGGTTGTGCAGCACGAAGGGCGCCGACTCGGTGGCGTACTGCTCCTGCTTGCCCGCGTCGTCCTCGAGCTGGTTGACCTGCGCGCGGTAGTAGTCGTTCTGCTGGGTCAACGCCCGCACCCGGTCGTTCAGCTCGTCCGAGAGCGGGCTGTTCAACGCGGCCGTCCCGACGACCAGGCCGATGGCCAGGGCGAGGAAGACGGCGGTCAACGAAACGACGTGGTACCTGAAATTGATCACGGAAATGCCCCGTCCTGGCTGTGCCCGGCGGTCGCGCTGCGCGGGCGTCGCTGGAGTGTGCTCAAGCTAGAAGAACCGCTGCACATGGAAGATGAGGTTGTTCCACCACTCGGCGAGCAGGCCGAGGTACGCCTTGGCCACAGTGGACACTGCGACCGCCGAGGCCATCGCGGCCACCGCGGAGAGCACCAGCAGCAGCAGCGAGGAGGCGGAGATGTTCTGCCGGTACAGCCGGCTCACGCCCTTCGCGTCGACCAGCTTGCCGCCCACCTTCAGCTGGACCAGGAAACTCGAGGACATCCCGCCGCGCCCCTTGTCGAGGAACTCGACCAGATCCCGGTGCCGGCCGACGGCCACGATCAGCGAGGCGCCCTTCCCGTCGGCGAGCAGCAACGCGATGTCCTCGCTGGTGGCCGCGGCCGGAAAGAGCTTGGCCGGCACACCGAGGTGGTGTACCCGGGCCAGCCCCGGCGCGCGGCCGTCCGGGTACGCGTGCACGATCACCTCGGCACCGCAGCGCAGCACGTCGTCGCTGACCGAGTCCATGTCACCGACGATCATGTCAGGGCTGTACCCCGCCTCGACGAGCGCGTCGGCACCGCCGTCCACCCCGATCAGCACCGGCTTGAACTCGCGGATGTACGGGCGGAGCACCTCCAGGTCGGCCTGGTAGTCGTAGCCACGCACCACGATCAGGGCGTGCCGGCCGGCGATCCGGGTATCGATCTCGGGTACCCCGACGCCGTCCAGCAGCAGGTCCTTCTCCTGCTTCAGGTACTCCATCGTGTTGGCGGCGAAGGCTTCCAGCTGTACCGACAGCCCCTCCCGCGCGTCGGCCATCGCCTTGCCGACCGACTCGGCGTCCTGCCGTACCCCGTGCGCGATCGGCTCCCCGTCGAGGTACACGGTGCTGCCGTCCACCCGCAGCGTCCTGCCTTCGCGCACCCGGTTGAACAGATCCTCGCCGAGGTCGTCGATGAGCGGTACGCCCGCCTCGATGAGTACCTCGGGTCCCAGGTTGGGGTACCGGCCGGAGATGGACGGCCGGGTGTTGAGGACGGCGGCGGCGCGCACCGCGACGAGGGAGTCGGCGGCGACCCGGTCCAGGTCCACATGGTCGATGAGGGCGATGTCGCCGGGGCGCAGCCGACCGACCAGGCGCTTGGTGCGCCGGTCCAGTCGCACGGGGCCGGCGATCCCCGGTTCGGCGTTCCGGGTCCGGCGTAACAGTGGTAGCCACATCGTGACCTATCCTGACACGCCGACCTGAGGCCGGCCCGGTCAACCCGGGGTAGTGAAACACTCACACATTCGTGGTTGGCCGGTACCGTCGCGTGATTGCGCCGCTCCGGTGCCGCCGGTTCAGCTCGCCTGATCCGCCGCCGTCGCGCGCAGCCGCCGGGGCTATGCCTTCTCGCGGTCGGCGACCGCGAGAAGCTCCTCGGCGTGGGCGATGCCGAGGTCCGAGTCGGGCATCCCGGCCAGCATCCGGGCCAGTTCGCGCGCCCGCTCGGTGCGCTCGACCACGCTCACCCCGCTGGTGGTCACGGCACCGCCGGTGTCCTTGGCGACCACCAGGTGCCGGTCGGCGAACGCGGCCACCTGCGGCAGGTGGGTCACCACGAGCACCTGGTGTGCCCGGGCGAGCCGGGCCAGCCGCTTGCCGATCTCCACCGCGGCCTGGCCGCCCACGCCGGCGTCGACCTCGTCGAAGACGAGTGTGGGTGGGCCACCGACGCCGGCGAACACCACCTCGATGGCGAGCATGACCCGGGACAGCTCGCCGCCCGAGGCGCCCTTCTGCAGTGGCAGCGCGGGGGCGCCGGGGTGGGCGTGCAACCGCAACTCGACGTCGTCGGCGCCGTCCGGCCCGACGCCGCACTCCACGCCGTCGATGGTGAGCACCGGATCACCCCGCCCGGCCGGCCGCGGCTGTACCACCACCTCGATCCGGGCGTGGGGCATGGCGAGCCCGGCCAGCTCAACGGTCACCGCCTCGGCGAAGCGCTGCGCTGCGGCCCGGCGGCCAGCGGTAACCGCGGCGGCCAGCTCGGCCACCTCGCCGGCCAGCCGCTGCCGCTCCCGGTCCAGCTCCTCCAGCAGCTCGTCGGAGGTGTCCAGCTCGGCGAGCCGGGTGCGGGCCCGGTCGGCCCAGGCGATCACGCCGGCGACGTCCTCGGCGTATTTGCGGGTCAGGCCGCGCAGGGCGGCGCGGCGCTCGTACAACCACTGGAGCCGGGCCGGATCGGCGTCCAGACTGTCCAGATAGGAGGAGAGCTCGGCGGCCACGTCGGCGGCCAGGGTGGCCGCCTCGGCGAGCCGGCCGGAGAGCTCACCCAGCTTGGCGTCCACTGTGGACTGACCGTCCAGGGTGCGCCGGGCAGAACCGAGCAGACCGACAGCGTCCGGCGTATCGTCGCCCGAATCCGACCCACCCGCCACCGCCTGGTATGCCACCTGTGCGGCGGTGCGCAGCCCCTCGGCATGCTCCAGGCGCTGCGCCTCGGCGCGCAGCTCCTCGTCCTCACCCGGCTGCGGATCCACCCGGCCGATCTCGTCCAGCCCGAGGCGCAGCAGGTCGGCCTCCTGGTTGAGCTCGCGGGTGCGGCGCCGCCGGTCGGCCAGGTCATCGCTGACCGTCCGCCATTGCACGTAGTGCTCGCGCAACTCGGCCAGCAGCTTGTCGTGCTCCGGACCGGCGAACCGGTCCAGCGCGGCGCGCTGCTCGGCCGGGCGCAGCAGCCGCAGTTGATCGGACTGCCCGTGGACGGCGACGGCCTGCTCGCCCACGTCGGCCAGCACGGAGACCGGGACGGTGCGGCCACCGACATGCGCGCGGGAGCGCCCCTCGGCGGTGACCGTGCGGGTCAGCAGAACGCCGCCGTCCTCTTCGGACTCGGCGCCCGCCTCGGCGACCCGCGCGGCGACGGCGGCGCCCGGGTCACCGGCCAACCGCAGCCGGCCCTCCACAACGGCACGGCCGGGTTGGGCCCGGACTCTCGCGGCGTCGGCCCGGCCACCGAAGAGCAGACCGAGGCCGGTCACCACCATGGTCTTGCCGGCGCCGGTCTCGCCGGTGATCGCGTTCATCCCGGGGGCCAGCGGCAGCGTCGTGTCCTCGATGACCCCGAGCCCGGTGATGCGCAGCTCCTCCAGCACGGGCCGACACTAACCCTCGCCTATGACACTCGCCAGCCGCCGCGCTGCCCGGGCGCGTGCCACCCTCGAACAGGCGTACGCAGCGCGACGCGAGGCCCTCGCTGGTACGCACAGTGGCCGGCGGCCTACGCACTGTCGATCAGATGTGGACTGTCGCTTGTGGACGGCCGGTCCGGACCCATCAGGCGCCACGCCCGTCAGACGCCGGACTCAACAAGGCGGCAGGCGCCGGGCAGAGCACTCGCCGCGCAGACCACTCAGGAGAACAGCACGGAGATACTCTCCCGGCTGGCGATACGCCGGATCGCCTCGGCGAACATGCCGGCGACCGAGACCTCCGCCACCTTCGCCGACAACCGCGCCGGCCGGTTCTCGACGCTGTCGGTGGTGAAGACCCGTTCGATCGGGCTCGCATCCAGCCGCCGGT
>JAFMQQ010000316.1 GCA_017354595.1 Micromonosporaceae bacterium | reverse complement strand
GAACCCACAATCGAACTCGGCCAACCACTTCTCGGCCGCTACTCTATCGCCAGCAGCCGCCGCGAAATCTGACGTTGTCTCCAAAGGTCACCGACTATCACGTGGCAGCCGCTGGCACCCCCGACAACGCGCCGATGGCCAGACCGCTGAAGACCGGCATGTATGGCCCTCACCGGCCGGCAAGTCGCCGCCCTGTTCGAACAGATCCGATAGTCCCGGCCGAACCGGCCGGGACCGCGGGGACCGGGCCAGGTGGGTATCATGCGCAGGTTGCCCGCCCGCCGACACCGCCGGAGCCGTGATGTCCTCGACCCTGTACCGCGCTGGTTCGGCGAGCGGGACGCAGGCCCGGCTGAGGCGGTTACGGCTGGTGGTGGCGTGCGGGGTTGCGGTGGCCGTCGCCGGTAGCGCCGCGGTGGCGGTCGCGTTATGGCCCGACCGGGAGGCGAGGCCGGCCTGGGACGTGGCCACGGTCCCGCTGTCCGCCGGCCCGTCCGCGGACCCGTCCCCGTCTGCATCGCCGTCGCCGTCGCGGTCGCCGGTGGTGGCCCCGGTGCTTCCGGCGGCCTACACCCTTCCCGGCACCCGGCCACAACTCCCGCTGCCGGCCGCCGGGCAGTCCACTGTGGAGGCTTCCGGCGTCGGTACCCTCGCCGCAAGCGGCGCCCAGCAGCAGGTACCCATCGCCAGCGTGGCCAAGGTGATGACCGCCTACGTCGTACTGCACGACCATCCGCTGGCCGCCGGCAGCAACGGACCCACCATCACCGTCAGCCAGGCCGAGGCCGACGCCTACCCGCAGGAGCAATCCCGCCACGAGTCACTGATCCCGGTCCAGGCCGGGGAGAAACTCACCCAGCGGCAGGCGCTGCTGGCGCTGCTGCTGCCCTCGGCGGACAACGCGGCCCGGATCCTGGCCCGCTGGGACGCCGGCAGCATCGACGCGTTCGTGTCCCGGATGAACGCCACCGCCCGCCGGTTCGGCCTGTCCCACACCCACTACGCCGACCCGGCCGGAACCGCCGATAACACCACCAGCACCGCGGCCGACCAAGTCAAGCTCGGCGAGAAGGCCCTGAACATCGCCACCCTGGCCCAGATCGTGGCGACCAGAAGCGCCACCCTGCCGCTGGCCGGTACCGTCACCAACTACAACACCCTGCTCGGCAGCGACGGCGTGGTCGGCATCAAGACCGGATCCACCACACCCGCCGGCGGCTGCCTACTGTTCGCCGCCCACCACCAGGTCAACGGACACACCATCACCATCATCGGCGCCGTCTTCGGCCAACAGGGCGCCACACTGCACGGCCTACCCCAAGCAATCACCGCCGCCCAACAACTGATCCGCGCCGCCGAAACGGCCCTGCACAGCTACCCGCTGCTGACCGCCGGGCAGGTCGTCGCGAACACCAGCACCGGCACCACCCTGGTCACTACCAAGGCAGTGACCGTCATCGGCTGGCCCGGCCAGACCTACCGCTACACCCTGAAAATCACCGGCGAGAGCGGCACCCTGAAAATCACCGGCCCGGCCACCAACACCACCATCGACCTGACCACCACAACCAACCAGCGATAGCCATCTCGATGCAACCGGGCAGACCGCCCACCACTCGACGCCCGCCGATGTCCTGGCGCACACCCGAGTGCAAGGCAGCGGCTGTCCAACCGACGCTACGGGTCTCGCCTGGCCGGCCGGGCGATGCGGCCACCGGCGCGGTGGCGCCGCGTCCGCGCGATGGTACCCGGGACGGAACCTGACCGTGTCCGGACGCGTCGAACCGGAGTGCGTTGCATACGAGTGCTTTCGGTACTGTCGCTGGCCATGGCAGGCCTCGCTGGCGTAGCCGGCTGCGGCCTGGTCGACGACTGTCGCGGGCCGGAGACCTCCAGCGTGTCGCTGGCGATCTCCGCCGACCTGGTGGCCCGAGATCGCGCCACCAGGGTAGAGGTGTGTGTCGCAGGTGGACAGTGCGAAACCCAGCCGCTGCCGTCGCCACCGGCGTCGCCCGCCCGACCCGGCCCGCTGTCGTTGACCAGTCTGGACTTCACTCATGTCCTGCCGGCGCCGGTGACCCGGCAGGGCTCGGCCGGTCCACCAGTGCTGATCACCGTAGTCCTCTACGCCGGACATACTTCGGTGCTGACCAGCCGGGCGGAGGTTGCGCCGGTTGACATGAACCCAGGCAACGGCCGGATCTGCCACTACAAGGGGTACTGGGTCGATGTGGAGCTACGCGACAACGGGACGATCGGCAGCCGGCTCGCCTGACGGCCGGCCGCCAATCGGCATGCGCCGGTGGCCGTCGGCGCGCCGACTACGCTTCGAGAAGCATCGCTCCGTGCTCACGGGCTCTCTCCAGCCGTCGGCACCCGCAGCTCGAGGAAGGGTACCGACTCTGCCGTGACCGTACCGCCGACCGGAGCGAGCTGGGCGACCAGGTCGGCCAGCTCGTCAGCCGGCGGTGCGGCGCCCGGACCGGAGCCGAGCAGAGTCACCAGTACCCCGTGATTGTCCGGAACGGCCCGCACCACGACGGCGCCGCCGGCGCCGGTGATGGATGAGATGGCCTGGTGCACCACCTGGACCAGCGCCTCGCGCTGCGGTGCGGCGAGGCCACCGCCGCCGGCCACCCGCAGCCGGGCATCGTTGAGCTGCACCCGGATGCCGGCCCGCTCGGCGGCCCGGGCCGCGGCGGACAGGCCGGCTGGCAGATCCTGGTCCTGGTCCACCTGACCGGTCTCGACGAAGCGGCGCAGCCAGGCGGCCTGCTCGCCAACCCGGGCGCGCACCGCCGGGTCCGGGATGGTGCTGCCCCGGGCCAACGTCTCCAGGGTCTGCAGCACCCGGTCATGCAGCGCCCGGCCGTGCCGGGCCCGCTCCAGCGTCGTGGCCAGCTCCGCGGCCTGCTGTGCGTCGGCGAGCCGTGCCTGGTCCAGCGCCGCCACCCGGCGCCGCAGGGTCCGCGCGGACAGCCAACCCACCGTCGGGTTGACCAGGTAGCCGATACCTAGCGAGAAGGTGTCGGCGAGCGACCGGTGTTCGGTGAGCGTGCGGCTGAAACCGAACACCGTCGCCCACAGCAGGGCGACGGCCAACCCGGGCCACAGCCGGCGACTGGCGAGGCCGAGGGCGGCGGAGATAAGAATCGTGTACGGGAACATGAAGTCCAGCCCGCCGCCACGGCCACCCTCGGCCAGCGCACCGCCGGCGAACAGCGCCAGCACCCCGGTGGGTGCCTCCAGCGCCAGCGTCAGCGGACCCACCCGGCGCTGCCACAGCCACAGCCACACCACCACGGTGCTCTGTGCCAGCATGGCCAACACCAGTAGCGCCGTGCCGACCGGGCGTGGCTGGTGCGCCCAGGTCAGCGGCAGCGCGTAGCAGAGCATCAATGCGCCGCCGACCCGGATGGTGATCCCGGCGGCGAGCACCACCCGGTCGCTGCCGGGCACCCGATCGGCCAGCCGCAACCACAGCCACCACAGCGCCCGGGTCATGCCTCGCCCGCCTCGCCGCGCGCCGGTGCTCCGGCGCTCGTCCCCGCCTCGGTGGTGGGGACCCAGATCCGGACCCGGGTGCCCCGCCCCGGCGCCGACTCGATGCTCGCCACCCCGCCCGCCTCCGCGACCCGCTCGATGATCGAGCCGCGCTGGCCGGTGCCGGCCGGCACCCGACCCGGGTCGTACCCGCGGCCGTCATCCTCGACCAGCACCTCGATGCCGGCACCGGCCGGGCGGACCCGCACCATCGCCCGCGCCGTGCGGGCATGCTTGGCCACGTTGGTCAACGCCTCGCGTAACGCGCCGAGCAATACCGCCGTACGCGCAGCACCGGGCGCCGGCAGCAGCTGCGGCAGCGCCAGTTCCACCCGCAGCCCGACGGCCACCTTCTCCGCGACCACGGTACGGATGCCCGCCGGCAGGTCGTGCTCCTCCTCCGGCAGCCCGGTCTGCACCACCCGGCGCAGCCAGCCGACCTCACGCCGCACCTGTTCGCCCACCAACGGGCCCAGGTCCAGTCTCGCCACATCCTCCAAAGTAGACAGTATGCCGGCGGGCATCGCCTGGCTCTGTCGTACCCGTTCGCGCTCGCGAGCCAGCGTCTGGGCGCGTCGCAGGGTGGCCGCCCGTTGCATGTCCAGCGCCAGCCCGCAGCCGCGCAGCAGGCGGGCGATCACCCAGAACACCAGGGTGCTGCCGAGCAAACCCAGCGAGTCCTCGGCGGCGTTCCACAGTGGATAGTGAGCCGGGGAGATCGCGGCGGCCCCGAAGTTCGCCAGGCCCAGCAACGCGGCGGCGCCCACCGCGGCCGGCAGCGGCCAGGCCGGCAGGCCGTACACGACAACCGCGACGGTGGCGAAGCCGAACATTCCGCGCCACGGCTGGGTGGAACCGGTCAGCCACGGCTGCTCGCCGAGCCAGATCAGCCCGGCGAGCACGACCGCGTCGCCGACCACCCACCGGATCGGTACGGCACCGGTACGCAAGCAGGCGACGGCGAGCGCCACCGACCCGAGCGCCACCAGCCCCACCACGGCCACCGGTAGCGGCCGGCGCAGGATGTGGCCGTCGGCGGCCAGGCCGCCGGCGAGCAGCGCCAGGCCGGCCAGCCGGGATACGGCCGCAACCGT
>JAFMQQ010000045.1:4521-11403 GCA_017354595.1 Micromonosporaceae bacterium | reverse complement strand
GCGCCAGGTCGCGCGCGCCGGGCCGGTCGGCCAGCGGTACCGGGCTGGCCGCCGCGCGGCCCAGTTCGTCGGCGAGGTCGCGACTGGCCCCGGCGAGTGCGTCGGCGACCGGGCCCTCGGCCAGATCGGTCGCCGCGTCCAGCCGCGCCTGGAGTTGCTTGACACCGTCGCCCGCGGCGACCGCCCGCAGCACGTCCAGGGCGAGCACGTTGGTGGTGCCCTCCCAGATCGGCAACACCTGAGCGTCGCGCAGCAGCCGGGGGATGCCGGTGTCTTCGATGTACCCGGCGCCGCCGAAGCACTCGAGGTACTCGCTGGCCGCCTCGACCGCGAGCCGGCCGGTGTACAGCTTCGCCAGCGGGGCGACCAGGCGCAGTTCGGCCGCTGCAGTGCCTTGGGCAGACTCGCCGGGCCCGGCGGGTGTCTCGGCCCGGCCCTGCAGCCAGAAGGCGTGTGCCGCCAGCGCGAATGCGGCCTCTGCGTCGACCGCGAGCCGGGCCAGGGTCGCCCGGTGCAACGGCCGGTCGGCGAGGGTACCGCCGGCGACGGTACGGGCCGCCGCGTAGGCGCGGGCGTAGTCGAGTCCGCGGCGCATCCCGCCGGCGGCCGCCGCGGCGTTGTGCAGCCGGGTGATGACGACCAGGGTCATCATCCGGTGCAGGCCACGCTCCGCCGGGTCGCCGACCGGCTGCGCCGCGGCGTCGTGCATGCCGATCTCGGCAGTGGGTAGGGCGCGGGTGCCGAGCTTCTCCTTCAACCGGTGGATCTGGACGCCCGCGGCGGGAAGCCCATCCGGACCGTACCGGCGCACCAGGAACGGGGCCAGGTAGCGGCTGCCCGCCGGGGCGCCCTCGGGCCGGGCCAGCGCGATGGCGATCGCGGAGTCGGCCGCGGAGCAGAACCATTTCTCACCGGACAGGCGCCAGCCATCGGCGGTGCGCCGGGCGCGGGTGGTCGAGCGGGACAGATCCGAACCGCCCTGTGACTCGGTCATCCATTGGCCGCTGGTCACCGCGGTGTCCGGGTCGGTGGAGGCGAGCAGGGGCAGCCAGGCGTCGCGTACCGACGGGTCGACCTCGGGCAGACGCAGCAGCGTTGCGGCGCCGTCGCTCATCGCGACCGGGCAGGAGAAGGTGGCGGACTCGGGCCCGTACAGGTGCAGCAACGCATGCTGGACGACGCGGGTGGACATGCCGAAGGACTCTCTTGCCTCGGGCAAGTGAGTTATGCCGACCAGGGCGTGGCGGGCGGCGGCGCGGCGTTGAGTATCCCAACCAGGTGCGGTCTCGATCCGGTCGACACGCCGGCCCCACGGGTCGAAATTCCTCAGCGTGGGCGGGTGCGCCTCGGCGTCGAGGTGCGCGGCGCGCAGGTTGTCGACGATGTCGCGGCCGAGGGCGGCCAGCCGCGGCCTGGCCACCGCGTGCAGCTGCGGGCCGAGCAGCCGGTCCAGCCACGAACGAAGAACATGATCACCCTGGTACGGGTCGCCGAGCGGCGGTACCGCCTGAACGAAGCGGGACATCCCGCCAGTCTGGTCGCTCAGCCCTCGCCGGACCAGCGGCCATCGCCGGAGGCACGCCGCATCCGCTTGGTCTGGCCGCGTCGCCGCTTGGACTCAAGCCGCGCCTCGACCGAGGAACGGGACGGCCGGGTTGCCCGGCGGGGCGGGGGTGGCGGGGCGACCGCCTCGGCGATGAGCGCGGCGAGCCGGTCCTGGGCCGCCCGCCGGTTCTGCAACTGGGCGCGGTGCTCGGAGGCGGTCACCGACAACACACCGTCGACCAGCCGGTCGCCGAGCCGGCGCGCGGCCCGTACCTTCAGCGACTCGGGCAGGGCCGTACTGGCCAGCAGGTTCCAGCGCAGCTCGACCCGTGAGTCGGCGGTGTTGACCGACTGCCCCCCGGGCCCGCCGGAGCGGGAGAACCGCCACGCCAGCTCGCTGATCGGGATCGTGATCGTCCGGTTCACCCGAAATCCCGAGCGGGCGCGCCCTCCCGGGGCGCGCTGCCCCGACGGTTCCGTCATGTGCACCAGCATGCCCGAGCCGGGGCGGGCGACACGAGACGACGGGCATCGGGCACGATAGCTGGGTGACCGTGCATCAGGCCGACCGGGAGGGCTGGCTGATCCCGGCCGCGGTGGCGTTCCTCGCCGCGTGCGTGATCTTCGCGGTGGTGATGCTGCTGTGGCACGGCGGGATCGGCAACGCCAGCGACCAGACACAGGCGGGTGCCGCCGGCACGTCGCCCGCTGCGGGCCCGGCCTCACCCGCGGCCAGCCCGCGGCGCCCCAGCCCCACTCCCAACCGGGTCGTCACCGTGCACCAGCTCGGCTCCGGGCTCTGCCTGGACGTCAAGGACGGCAAGCAGGGGGCGAAGGCGGTGCAGCAGCAGTGCCAGGGCGGGGACACCCAGCGCTGGACGGTGCACACCAGCGCCGACGGTACCTTCACGCTTGTCAATGTCGCCAGCGGGATGTGCCTGGACGTGACGGACCGCAGCGTTGACGACAACGCGAAGATCCAGCAGTGGACCTGCAACGGTGGAACCAACCAGCAGTGGCAGGCGACCCGTGCTGACAGCGCCGGTGCCGTGGCGCTGGTCTCGGTAGGCAGCGGCAAGTGCCTGGATGTTCCTGGCGCCAGCCATGACCAGGGCGCGGAGCTGCAGCAGCACACCTGCAACGGCAGCGACGCGCAACGCTGGGCGCTGGCCTGAGCCCCAACGGAGCTGACCGAGAGTACGCCGAGCAGCCCGACCCTCCATAGTGGACGATCGGGCTGCGTCACGCGACGAACGGGTCAGACGGCGACCAGCTCGGGGCGCTCGGCAACGGCCGGCGCTGCCTGCGCGGTCGCGCCGGCCGGCATCGCGTGCCGGGCCCAGCGGGGCAGCAGGAAGGTGATCCCGCACAGGGCGAGCGCGGTCAACGCGCTGATGATGGCGACCAGGCGGGAGGCGGAGACGAAGCCGCCCGCCGCTGACGTGGCGCCGGCCAGCCGCCCGGTACCCACCGAACTGAAGAAGACCGTACCGAGCACCGCGACGCCCAGGCTGGCGCCCAGTTGCTGCAACGACTCCAGCACGCCAGAGGCGGAGCCGACCTCGTGGTCGCCGACCTCGCCCATGATGATGTCGAAGAGCGGCACGAAGATCATGCCCATGCCGAACCCGTACACCGCCAGCGGGATGGACAGCTGCCAGCCGGTGAGGGTGGCCCCGTCCCGGGTGAGTACCAGGATGAAGCCGGCGGTACCGGCGGCCATCAGCGGCAGTCCTATGTGGAGGATGCGCCGGCCCAACCGGCCCATCATGGCGGCGGCGAATCCGGAACCGAGGAACGCGCCGACCGCCCAGCCGCTCATGGTGAGGCTGGCCCGCATCGGGCTGTAGCCCAGGCCCAGCTGCAGGAAGAACCCGGTGGTCAAGGAGAAGCCGACGATCGAACCGAAGAAGATGATCACGAACAGCACGCCGGAGACGTACGAGCGCCGGGTGAAGACGCTCAGCTCGATCAGCGGGACGCGGCCGGTACGGCCTCGGCGCAGCTGCTGGCCGACGAAGCCGACGAGCACCACCACGGCACCGCCGAGCATCGCCAGCAGCCAACCCGGCCAGCCCTTCTCCCGCCCCTGAGTCAGCGGGTACACCAGCAGCACCATGCCGGTACCGGCGCACAGCGCCCCGGTGATGTCCAGTCGCAGCCTGCGCACCGGCTGTACCGCCGGCAGCGCGACCGCGCCGGCGGCCAGCACGAACAGGCCCAACGGCAGGTTGATCAGGAAGACCGCGCGCCATCCGGTACCCAGGATGTCCGCGTCGACCAGCAGCCCGGCCACGACCGGGCCGGCGATGGTGGCACCCCCGATGACCGGGCCCAACGCGCCGAACGCCTTGCCGATGTCCCTGGGTCCGAACAGGTCGCGGATCAGCCCGAAGCCCTGCGGGATCAGGATCGCGCCGCACAGGCCCTGCACCACCCGGGCACCGACCAGGCTCGCCGGGGACCAGGCCAGCGAGCAGGCCGCCGAGGCGGCGACGAAGCCGGCCACGCCGCCGAGCATCAGCCGCTTGCGGCCGTACATGTCGCCCAGCCGGCCGCCGGTGAGCAGCCCCACCGCCATCGCCAGGGTGTAGGCGGAGGCGATCCACTGCAGAGTCGAGTACGAGCCGCCGAGATCGGCCCTGATCGACGGGGCGGCCACGTTCACCACCGTGCTGTCCAGGATGTTCATGATCATCGCCGCGAGGACGGCGAACAGGCCGAGCCAGCGCCGGTCCCGGGTCGTAGTTGTGATCTCCATGGCGCAGACCCTGCCAGGGCTATAGGAACATCCCGTTCCTAAAGATCTGGCAATATCGGCGGTGTGTTGGAGACCTCAGCCCGGCTGCTGCGGCTGCTGTCGCTGCTGCAGACACCGCGGGAGTGGAGCGGCAGGGAGCTGGCGGAGCGGCTCGAGGTGAGTACCCGCACCGTCCGCAACGACGTGGAGCGGTTGCGCAGCCTCGGGTACCCGGTGCACGCCACCCGGGGCTCGGTCGGCGGGTACCGGCTCGGGGCGGGCGCCGCGCTGCCGCCACTGCTGCTCGACGACGAGGAGGCGGTGGCGGTCGCCGTGGGTCTGGGCTCGAGCGCGACCGGTTCGGTGGAGGGCATCGAGGAGTCCTCGCTGCGCGCGTTGGCCAAGCTGGAGCAGGTGCTGCCGCCGCGGCTGCGGTACCGGCTCGCGGCGCTGCAGGCCTACACGGTGGCGGTACCGGCGCGGCGGGCCGGGGCGCGTATCCCGACCGACCTGCTCACCACCGTGGTCGCCGCCTGCCGGGACCGGGAACGGCTGCGCTTCGACTACCAGGCGCACGACGGTACCCAGAGCCGGCGCGACACCGAGCCGTACCGGGTGGTGAACTTCGGCCGCCGGTGGTACCTGGTCGCCTTCGACGTGCTGCGCCGGGACTGGCGCACGTTCCGGGTGGACCGGATGCGGCCGGTGACGCCGACCGGGCCACGGTTCGCCCCGCGCCCGCTGCCGGAGCAGGACATCGCCGGGTACGTGGCCCGCAAGGTGGGCTCGGTGCCGAAGCGGTACCCGGCCACGGTGCTGGTACTCGCACCGGCGGCGGCGGTCACCGAGCGGCTGCCGGGCTGGGTCGGCTCGGTTGAGGCGCGGGATGCCGAGAGCTGCCTGTTGCACACCGGCTCGGACAATCCGCAGATGCTCGCGGTCTGGCTGGGCACGCTGGGGTACGACTTCGAGGTGACCGATGCGCCGGAGCTGGCCGCGCACCTGGAGGTGCTGGCGGCCCGGTACGCCCGCGCGGTGGCCGGGGGGCCCGACTAGGTCTGCGCGAGCGCCGGTACGCCGCGGGCGGCCAGCTCCGCCACCACATCGCCGGCCAGGAAGCCGGCGGCCCGGTCGTCGCCGCGCAGGGTCGCGTCGAAGTGGGCGAGCACCAGGCCGCGGACGAAGGTGTGCGCCTGCTGCTGCGAGCAGAGCTGCTCGATCGGCTTCATCGCACCCGGCATCCACGCGGCCTCGCCGGGCAGGGACATCGCCCGCAGCGCCTCGTGCTGCTCCGCCACATCGTCCATGAAGTGCTGGTGGTCGGCGTCGCGCAGCACGTACATCCGCTTGCTGGCGGGGGTGCGCTGGTACACCTCGCGCACCGCGGCCGGCGGTATCGGCACGTCGTGCTCGGCGGCCAGGTACAGCGCGGGCACGTCCCGGTCCCAGGCGAGGGCGAGCGGCGCCGATACCACGCCGGGCCGCGGCGTGGCGGCACCACCGGGCGCGAGCGCGGCCACCGCACCGACCCGCGGTTCGGAGTCCACAGTGGCCAGTACCGACCAGCCACCCATGCTGTGCCCGGCCAGGCCGACCCGGTCGGGGTCGAGGGGCAGATCGCCGGCACCGCCAGGGTCGAGCAGGTGGTCGAGCAGGAAGCGGAGGTCGGCCACCCGGTTAATGAGTACCGTCTCGATCCAGGCCTGCCGGGCGGACGGGTCCCGCTGGGCGTCCTGGCGCGCCCGGGCGGCCAGGTCGGCGGCGACCACCTCGAAGTGGTCCATCGCGGCGACCGCGTACCCGTGGCTGGCCAGGTGGGTACACAGGAAGCTGGCGCTGCCGCGGTTGCCGCCGCTGTGGTGGGAGAAGACGACCACCGGGTACGGTCCGGGGCCGGCCGGATGCCAGACCCGGTACGGGAAGTCGCGCTGGCGTGCCGGGTCGTGCGCCGTAGCGTCGCTCGTGCCGACCGGGAAGCGGCCGGCCGCGAACGGATCGTAGGTATCCACCGCACCAGCCTCGCTCCGATACCGGATCAGGTATATGGGTTGCGCTCCCAGCGCAACTGGGACATGGGGGTTGACCATGGCATGGGTTGGGTAATACGGCCCCATGCTGGTCGTCACGACACCCGAGCTGTCCGGATACCGGATCAGTGAGATCCGTGGCCTCGTGATCGGGGTGGCCGCCCGGCCGCGCAACAAGTTCACCGAGGGCGTGCGTGCGCTGCGCGCCGACGCCCCCCGTACCGGGGAGGGGTACGTGGCGGCCGGCCGGCACGAGGCGGTCGAACGGATGGTCGCCCACGCCCGCAACGGCGGCGCCAACGCGATCCTCAACATGCGCTTCGACCACCGGATCATCTCCGAGATGTGGGTCGAGATCTGCGCCTACGGCACCTCGGTGATCGTCGAACCGCTGCCGACCCTGGTCCGCCGGCAGCGCACCATCTGGAGCATGCGCGGCCAGGGCCGCAGGGGACTGACCGGGGGGCCGATCACCGGCGTACTGGTCGAGGAGGACGCCGCACCGGACGCGATCGAGGCACGCTAGAGTCCCTTCGTGCCCGCGCTGCTGAACCCGCCGCCCCCCCCCGA
>JAFMQQ010000045.1:0-4511 GCA_017354595.1 Micromonosporaceae bacterium | reverse complement strand
CGGGGGGGGCGGCACTCTCTTGTCCGGCCACGGGTTCTGACGCCCGGGCGGATGGTCGTTGCCCGCGTTCCGCGCGAACGCACCCATCCCAACGACCACCCTCTGAGGCATACATGGCATACACACGTGGGTTCCTGGCTGCTCGCGCGCTCCTCGCGCGCAAGCCCCGGCCGGCCCCGTCCGCGCGGCGGGGCATCGGATACATCGCACTCGCGGCAGCATCCTGGGGTACCACCGGCGCTGCCGCGGCCATCCTCTACCGCCGCACCGGGCTGGACCCGGTCGCGGTCTCGTTCTGGCGGTTCGGCGCCGCGGTGGCGGTACTGGCCGCGGCACGGCCACTGCGCCTGGCCAGGTTGCGCCGGGCACTCGCCGGCCGATGGCGGTACATCCTGGTCACCGGTGCCGGGTTGGCGGTCTACCACACGGCGTACTTCGCGGCGGTACAGCTGGCCGGTGTCACGGTGGCCACCGTGGTCACCCTCGGCGCCGGGCCGGTGCTGATCGCGCTCGGTGGTCGGGTCGCGCTGGGCGAACGGCTCGGCCGTACCGGTACGGTCGCCACCGTCGCCGCCCTGCTCGGTGTCGGGCTGCTGGTGGCCGGCGGGGGCGGGGGCGCCGGCGAGGCACCGCTTCTCGGTTGCGGGCTCGGGCTGCTCTCCGCACTCGGGTACGCGGGTGTCACGCTGCTGACCCGGGCCACCGGCCGGGCTGGCGACCCGTACGACACGGTGCTGGCCAGCTTCGCGGTGGGAACCGCTGCCCTACTTCCCGCGGCGATAGTCGGCGGGATGCTGCCGTACCACGGCGATGCGCTGCTGGCCGCGGGGCTCATCGGCTACCTCGGTGCGGTACCCACCGCCCTGGCCTACGGGTTGTTCTTCGCCGGGCTGCGCGTGGTGCCCGCGGCGACCGCCGCGGTGGTGGCGCTGCTGGAGGCCGTGACCGCAGCGGTGCTCGGCGTCGCCGCACTGGGCGAGCGGCCCACCCTGCCGAGCGCCGCAGGTGCCGTGCTGCTGCTTGTCTCGGTGGTCTGCCTGTCGGCGGCGCAATGATGCCGCAGGCCAGGCAGCCCGGATCAGACCAGCCGCGGTGGCACGTTGCCGGCGGCGGCGATGGCCCGGCGCATCGGCACCGCGAGCAGCGCCAGGAAACCGGCGATGAAGAAGACCAGCAGCGAGATGATCGCGTACTGGTAGCTGCCGGTAAGTTGGAAGGTCAGGCCGAACAGCAACGGACCCAGCCAGCTCGTCCCGTCGGAACAGATCTCGTACAGCCCGAAGTACTCCGCCTCCCGGCCGTGCGGGATGAGTTGGCTGAACAGCGACCGGCTCAGCGCCTGGCTGCCGCCCAGCACGATGCCGATCAGCGCACCCAGCCCCACGAACGGCAGCGCCCGGCCGACCGGCAGGATGTAGGCCAGGCCGAGGGTCACGGTCCAGATCACCAGGCTGCCCAGCACGGTCTTCCACGCGCCGACCCGGTCCGCGATGCGGCCCAGCACAAGCGCCCCGGCAAACGCCAGGAACTGCACCATCAGGATCGTCTCCACCTGTACCGACTGGGGCAGCCTCAACTGCTTGTCGGCGTAGACGGCGGCCTGCGAGATGACCGTCTGGATGCCATCGTTGTAGACCAGGTAGGCGATCAGGAAGAAGAGCGTCAGCGGGTACGCCTTCAGCCCGCGCAGCGTCCGTCCCAATTGGACAAAGCCATCGGTCAGCACGTGGCCGCGGGCGTGCTCGCCGGCCACGGCCGGCCGGTTGCGCAGCCGTACCAGCGGGATGGTGGTGAACGCGGCCCACCAGATGCCGGCCGAGACCAGGCAGTACCGGGCGATCAGCGCCTTGTGCTCCTCGCCGCCGACCTGTACCGCGACCACGTTGAGCGCCAGCAGCAGGCCACCGCCGATGTACCCGATCGCCCAGCCGAGCGAGGAGACCCGGTCCCGCTCGTCGGGCCCGGCGATCTGTGGCAGGAACGAGTTGTACACCACGCTCGCCGCACCGAAGGCGATGTTGGCGACCAGCAGCAGCCCGGCGCCGAACAGGTACCGGGTGCCGGTCAGGAAGAACATCGCCAGGCAGCAGCCGGCGGCCAGGTAGGTGAACAGCGCCAGCAGCTGCTTCTTGTGCGAGGACCGGTCGGCGATCGCTCCGGTCACCGGCAGTACCACCACCGTCAGCAGTACCGACAGCGACACCGTGTACGGGAACAGCGAGCCGGCCGCGACCGGGATCCCCAGCGGATGTACCCGGCCGTGCGCGTCGGCCGCCCGGTCCGCGATGTCGCCGAGGTACGGGCCGAAAAAGACGGTGACCACGGTGGTGGGGAAGGCCGAGTTGGCCCAGTCGTAGAAGTACCAGCCGACCCGCTCGCGCCGGTCGGTCATCGGCTGCGGCGCGGCTTCGTCCACAGTGGACAGGGTGGTCATGGCGTCCTCTCCGGGTGTCAGGGGGTCAGGCGGGCCAGACGCTTCCTGGCCAAAGGCCGCGGGCGCGGTACACGTCGCGGAGCACCTCGACGCGATCGGTCATGATGCCATCCACGCCCAGGTCCAGTAACTCGTGCATCTCGGTGGGATCGTCGATCGTCCAGACATGCACCTGTACGCCCAGCCGGTGCGCGTAGCGCAGGAACCGGGAGTCGACCACCCGCAGCCTCCCGGACCGTACCGGCACCTGCGCCGCGGCGGCCCGGGCCATCCGCTGGGCGCCGCGCCCGTACCGGGACGCGACCCACAGCCGGGTCACCCACCGTTGTCCCATCGAGGTGGCCTGCCCCGGCCCGAGGGCGGTGCGTACCCGGGCCAGCCGGGCGTCGCTGAAGGATGCGAGCAACACCCGGTCCGCCGCCCCGGTGCGGCGTACCACCTCGATCGCCGGGTCGACCGCGTGGTCGGATTTGATGTCCACGTTGAACCGCACCCCGGGCCAGGCGCCCAGCACGTCCTCCAGCCGGGGGACCACGGGTTCGCCGTCCTTGCGGATGCTGGCCAGGTCGGCGTAGCGCAGCTGCGCCACCCGCCCCGGCCGGCCCAGCACCCGGTCCAGGGTGTCGTCGTGGAACACCACGCACACCCCGTCGGCGGTGGCATGGGTGTCGGTCTCCACGTACCGGTAGCCCATCGCTACGGCGCGTTCGAACGCGGCGAGCGTGTTCTCGTCGCCGGCCGCCGCGCCACCCCGGTGGGCGAAGGCCAGCGGCGTCGGCGCGTCCAGGTACGCATACCCCACGGCGGGAGTATGCCTGAACCGCATGCCGGGGCGTGCCCTCCCCGGGGGCGAGCCGCGCTCCGCACGGGTCGCGCGACGGGTACGGCCGCAGGCTAGGGTTGCCTGCATGCGCGTGCTCGGCGTCGACTTCGGTACCTCGAACACGGCCGCGATGCTCCGCCTACCCGATGGGCGCACCCGCCCGCTGCTGTTCGACGGCGCCCCACTGATGCCCTCAGCGGTGTACCTGACGCCGGAGGGGCAGATGCTGGTCGGCCGGGACGCCGAACGCAACGCCCGGGTGGATCCCGGCCGGTTCGAGCCCAACCCGAAGCGCCGGGTCGATGACGGCGTGGTGCTGCTCGGTGAGGCCGCGCTGCCGGTGCCGCAGGTCTTCGCCGCGGTGCTGCGGCAGGTGGGTACCGAGGCGCACCGCCAGCTCGGCGCGCCGCCGGAGCAGGTCCGGCTGACCCATCCGGCGCGCTGGGGGGAGCAGCGGCGGCGGTTGCTGGCCGAGGCGGGCCGGATGGCCGGCATGGGCAACCTGCAGCTGATCCCGGAACCGGTCGCGGCGGCGTCGTACTTCACCGCGGTGCTGCGCTCGGCGGTACCGGTCGGGCGCAGCCTGGCCATCTACGACCTGGGCGGCGGGACCTTCGACGCGACCGTGGTGCGGCGCACCCCGACCGGCTTCGCGGTGCTGGCCGAGGAGGGCCTGGCCGACGTCGGCGGGCTGGACTTCGACCACGCGATCGTGGAGCATCTCGGCCACACGTACGCCGCCAGCCACCCGCAGCAGTGGACCAGCCTGGTCAACCCGACCGATGGCAACGAGCGCCGGTACCGCCGGATGCTGTACGAGGACGTACGGGCGGCCAAGGAGATGCTCTCCCGCACCACCAGCGCCGACATCCACCTGCCCACGCTCGAGGTGGACGCGCACCTGACCCGGGACGAGTTCGAGGGTCTGGCGCGTCCGCAACTGGAACGCACGGTGGTGTGCCTGAACCGGTGCATCGTCGGCACCGGGATACCCGCCCGAGACCTGGTCGGCATCTTCCTGGTCGGTGGCTCCAGCCGGATCCCGCTGGCCGCGCATCTGATCCATACCGAACTGCAGCTCGCGCCGACGACCCTGGAACAGCCGGAGACGGTGGTGGTCGAGGGGGCATTGTCGATCGGTGCGCCGACGCCGCCACCCGGCGCGGCGCATCCGGGTCATTCGGGTGTACCGCGGGCCTTCACCCCCCGCCCGCCGCAGGCGCCGCAGCCGGGCCGGCCCGCCTTCCCGCCGCC
>JAFMQQ010000315.1 GCA_017354595.1 Micromonosporaceae bacterium | reverse complement strand
ATCCGGGACCAGGCGGCGGCGTACTGGTCGCGCGGCGACCACCTGCCGACCGACGAGCTGGCCGGCAAGCGGGTGCTGATCGTGGGGGCGGGCGCGATCGGCGAGGCACTCGCCGCACGCCTGGCGCCGTTCGAGGTGAGCCTCACGATGGTCGCCCGTACCGCACGGCCGGGGGTACACCCGGTGACCGAGCTGCCCGACCTGCTGCCGGCCGCGGATGTGGTGGTGCTGCTGGTGCCACTGACCGAGCGGACCCGCGGCATGGTGGACGCCGAGTTCCTGGCCCGGATGCCGGACGGCGCCCTGCTGGTGAACGCGGCGCGGGGTCCCGTGGTACAGACCGGGGCGCTGGTCGCGGAGTTGGCGACCGGGCGCATCGCGGCCGCCTCCGATGTCACCGACCCGGAGCCACTCCCCGCCGACCATCCACTGTGGTCAATGCCGAACTTCCTGCTCACCCCGCACGTGGCGGGTACGGTCCGGGGGCTGTTGCCGCGCGCGTACCGGCTCGCCGGCGAGCAGATCAGGCGGTACGTCGCCGGCGAGCCGCTGTCGAACCAGGTGCACGACGGCTACTGAGGGCGGCTACTGAGGGCGCGGCTACTGGGCCGGCTCGGGCGAGAGGTCGTGGCCGCTGGCCGAGACCAGCCTCGGCAGGTCGCGGGTGGTGACCGCGGGCAGGGGTGCCATCGCGCCAGTGCTGAGCCGGGCGTACACCCGGCGCCCGACCGGGAGGAAGCCATCGATCTGCTCCCAGGACCACCGCCGCCGGCCGAGCAGCGCGCGCACCGTCACTCCGGCCGGGCCGGCGTCGGTACCCGCCCAGATGCCCCACAGCGTTACCGCGAGCGGAATCAGCAACAGCGGTGCCAGGTACCACCGGGTGGCGGCCACCGGTGTCGCGCCGAGCAGGGCGACCAGGCCGGCGATCGGGAGCGCGGTGTTGTACCGGAACTTCATCCGCTTAGTTTTGCACCGCCGGCCGGTCTAATCTCGGGCGGAGTGTCGCACCCTGAAGGCACACTGCGCGCAGACATGCCCCGGCCGGCGCGAGGATCGCCCGGCGGAAGGAGGAGACATGACCGCACTGATCGCCATCGGTACCGCCAAGGGGTTGTTCCTGGCCCGCAGCGAGGACGGCCGCGGTTCCTGGCAGATCTCGACCCCGCACCATCAGATGACCGAGGTCTATTCAGTCGCCATCGACACCCGCCGAGCCACCCCGCGGGTACTGGCTGGCATGATCGCCTCGCACTTCGGGCCGAGCGTCGCCACCAGCGACGACCTGGGCGAGACGTGGCAGGAGCCCGATCCCGCGCCGATCGCGTTCCCGGAGGGGACCGAGGCCGCGGTGGAGCGGGTGTGGCAGCTGACGCCCGGGCCGGCGAGCCAGCCGGACCGGGTCTACGCCGGCACCCAGCCCTCCGCGCTGTGGAGCTCCGATGACGGCGGGATGACCTACCAGCTGGTCCAGGCGCTGTGGGACCATCCGCACCGGCCGACCTGGGGCGCCGGCTTCGGCGGCCAGGCGATCCACACGATCCTGCCGCACCCCACCGACCCCGCCTCGATCCTGGTCGCCATGTCCACCGGTGGCGTCTACCGGTCCAGTGACGGAGGCGCCAGCTGGGCGCCGAGCAACACCGGCATCCGGGTGCTGTTCCAGCCCGAGGAGTACCCGGAGTACGGCCAGTGTGTGCACAAGGTGGCCCGCGACCCGGTCCACCCCGAGCGGCTGTACCTGCAGAACCACGGTGGCGTTTACCGCAGCGACGACGGTGGTGGCACCTGGCAGTCGATCGCCGACGGGTTGCCCAGCGACTTCGGCTTCGCCATGGTCTCCCACCCGCGGCAGCCGGACGTGATCTACAACTTCCCACTGGAGGCGGACATCAAGCGCTTCCCGGTCGGGCGCAGCTGCCAGGTGTACCGCTCGCAGGACGCCGGCAAGAGCTGGGAGGCGCTGCGCACCGGGCTGCCGGGGGAGGGCTTCTACCCGACCGTACTGCGGGACGCGATGTGCGTGGACAACGGTGACCCGGCCGGCGTCTACTTCGGTACCCGCTCCGGTGAGGTCTACGGCAGCCGCGACGCCGGCGATACCTGGTCGCTGGTCGCCGCGCACCTGCCGGCCGTGCTCTCGGTCCGCGCGGCGGACTTCTGAGGCGGCACGCCGGTGGGTGAGACGGTGACGCTGGTGCTCCCGGCAGTGCTGCGCGGCGAGGCCGGGGGCGCCAGCCAACTCGCGGTGGGCGGGTCGGGGACGCTGCGCGGCGTGCTCGACGAGGTACGCGACCGGTGGCCGCGGCTGGAGCGGCGGCTTCGCGACGAGCGCGGCGAGATCCGGCGATACATCAACGTGTACGTGGACGGTGAGGACTGCCGGCACATCTCCGGCCAGGACACCCCGGTGGCCGCCGGTGCCGAGGTCCGGGTGATCCCCTCGGTCGCCGGAGGCTGAACCCGCCGGAGCAGCGATGCAAGCATTGCAAGCTTGCATCGCTGCTCCGCCGAAAGGTTAGTTGGGGATGGCAACCATCACCATCAGAGATCTCGATGAGACCGTCAAGGCGCGTCTCGGCACCCAACTCCACGAGCTGTTTGCAGGTCTGGGCGGCGACGACCTTCAGTTTGAGCGGCGGAGGGACCGGCCCCGGGCGCCGGACTTCGGCGAATGATAGTCCTCGATACCAACGCGCTTTCGGAGACCATGCGGGTCGACGCTGACGACAACGTCCTGACGTGGCTCCATGAGCAGGTCGCCAGCGACGTCTATCTCACCGCGGTCACGGCGGCCGAGCTGCGCTACGGTGTCGCTCGGCTGCCGACCGGACGGCGACCCGCAACACCAAGGACTTCACCCATACCGGAGTCAAGCTGATCAACCCATGGCAGACCAGGAAGCAGGGTTAGCTCGCCTGTCACGAGACCCTTCGGGCTGCCGGTTACCCTCTCGAACTGCGCCGACACCACCCGGTGGTACGCCGACAACCGCGACTGGTGGGCGCCGCTACTTGAGCGGCGCCCAGTCGTCGAAGGCCAGTGGAGTTGGCTGGACGCCGCCCGGTCCGATGTGGACACCTGCGGGTCAGGCGGCGGCGAAGCCCGGCATCGGGTAGCCGGCGAGCAGGTCGCGTACCTCGCCGGCGATCCGGGCCAGGGTCGCCTCGTCCTCCTTGACAGCCGCGCCGACCGCCTCGTCGATCCAGGCCGCCACCTGCGGCATGGATTGCTCGCCGAGGCCACGGGTGGTCAGCGCGGGGGTACCCAGCCGGACGCCGGACGGGTCGAACGGCTTGCGGGTGTCGTAGGGCACGGTGTTGTAGTTGGTCTCGATCCCGGCCCGGTCCAGTGCCTGCGCCGCCGGCTTGCCACCGATGCCCTTGCTGGTCAGGTCGACCAGGATCAGGTGGTTGTCGGTACCGCCGGAGACCAGGTCGAAGCCGCGCTCCCCGAGCGCGGTCGCCAGCGCCTTTGCGTTGGCCACGACCTGGTGCGCATAGGTCGCGAACTCGGGCTGCGCCGCCTCGTGCAGCGCCACCGCGATGCCGGCGGTGGTGTGGTTGTGCGGGCCGCCCTGCAGGCCGGGGAAGACCGCCTTGTCCACCGCCGAGGCGTGCGCCTCGTCGCTGAGGATCATCGCGCCGCGCGGGCCGCGAAGCGTCTTGTGGGTGGTCGTGGTGATCACGTCCGCGTGGCCGACCGGGGACGGGTGGGCGCCGCCGGCGATCAGACCGGCGATGTGTGCGATGTCGGCGGCGAGTACCGCACCCACCTCGCGGGCGATCTCGGCGAAGGCGGGAAAGTCGATGGTGCGCGGGATGGCCGTACCGCCGCAGAAAATGATCTTCGGCCGCTCCGCGAGGGCGAGCGACCGGACCTCGTCCATGTCCACCAGGCCCGTCTCCCGGCGCACGCTGTACCGCACCGGGCGGAACCACTTGCCGGTGGCCGAGACCGACCAGCCGTGGGTCAGGTGCCCACCCATCGGCAGCGCCATCCCCATCACCGGGTCGCCCGGCTGAGCGAAGGCGAGATAGACCGCGAGGTTGGCCGGTGAGCCCGAGTAGGGCTGGACATTCGCATGCGCCACGCCGAACAGCTGCTCGGCCCGCCGGGCGGCGAGGGTCTCGACCGGGTCGATGAACTGCTGCCCCTCGTAGTAGCGCTTGCCGGTGTACCCCTCGGAGTACTTGTTCGTCAGCACCGACCCGGTCGCCTCGAGAACCGCGGTGGATACGTAGTTCTCGGACGGGATCAGGCGCAGCTTGTCGTGCTGCCGCTGCGCCTCGCCCTCGATCAGCTGGGCGAGCTCCGGGTCCTCGGTGGCCAGGTTACGAAGCGGTGGCGTGTGCATGGACGTCCCCCTCACGGGTCGGCCCGGCACCCAGGCGCGCGGCGCCGCGGTCAGCATGCTCCCCGGTGGTCACTTCCACCTTGGTGCGCCAGTCACATGTCGCCCCCGATCGTACCGGCTACTCCGGCACCCGCCGGACCGCACCGTCACTGGCGCTGGTCGCCATCGACGCGTACGCCCGCAGCGCCGGCGAGACCGGCCGGTTGCGGTCGCCCGGCGTGTACGGCCGGTCCCGCTTCTCCTGGGCCACCCGCCGCGCCTCGATCGTCTCCTCCGGCAGGGCCAGCCGCAGCGA
>JAFMQQ010000044.1 GCA_017354595.1 Micromonosporaceae bacterium | reverse complement strand
TGTGGTCGCCCTGCTCGGCAAGGGGCACGAACGGGGCCAGGAGGTTGGCGACCAGACGTACCCGTTCGACGACCGGGTGGAGTTGGCGGCGGTGCTGACCGAGCGCTTCGGGGGTACCGCATGATCCGGATGAGCCTCGCCGAGGTGGCCGCCGCGGTATGCGGCCGGCTGGTCGACGCCGCACCGGAGGCGGTGGTGACCGGCTCGGTCGAGTACGACTCGCGCCAGGTCGGGCCGGGTGGGCTCTTCGTCGCCTTCGCCGGGGAACGGGCCGACGGGCACGACTTCGCGGCCGACGCGGTGCGCGCGGGCGCGGTCGCGGTGCTCGGTACCCGGCCGGTGGCCGGCGTGCCGATGGTGCTGGTCGACGACTCGCTCGTGGCGATGGGGCGGCTGGCCTGCGCGGTGGTGGACCGGCTGGCGCGCCCCGGTCAGGACGGGCGGTTGACCATCATCGGGCTGACCGGCTCCTCCGGCAAGACCACCACCAAGGATCTGGTGGCCCAGCTGACCCAGCGGCTCGGGCCGACCATCGCGCCGGCCGGTACGTTCAACAACGAGCTGGGCCACCCCTACACCGCCTTGAAGTCCACTGTGGACACCAGCTACCTGGTACTGGAGATGGGTGCCCGGGGGATCGGGCACATCAGGTACCTGTGTGAGGTGGCGCCGCCGCGGATCGGCATCGTGCTCAACGTGGGGGTGGCGCACATCGGCGAGTTCGGCAGCCGGGAGCAGATCGCGGTGGCCAAGGGGGAGCTGGTCGAATCGTTGCCGAAGGACGGGCTCGCGGTACTCAACGCGGATGACCCGCTGGTGGCGGCGATGGCCGGCCGTACCGACGCCCGGGTAGTGCTGGTCGGCGAGGCGGAGCAGGCGACGGTACGCGCGAGGCAGGTCCGGCTCGACGAGCGCGGTCGGGCCGCGTACACGCTGGTGATGCCGGAGGGGCAGGCGCCGGTACGGCTGCGCGTGGCCGGGGCGCACCAGGTCGGCAACACCCTCGCGGTGGCCGCGGTCGGCCGGGAGCTGGGCATGCCGGTGGACCAGATCGCTGCGGCGCTCGGCGAACTGCGGTTGGTTTCCACACGAAGGATGGATGTCTTCGACCGTGCCGACGGTGTCACGGTGATCGACGACTCGTACAACGCGAACCCGTCGTCGACGACCGCGGCCCTGCAGGCGCAAGCAGCGATGGCCACCGGCCGGCGCCGCGTGGCGGTACTCGGCTACATGGCCGAGCTCGGCGACTATGAGCGCACCGGACATGAGGAGGTCGGTCGGCTCGCCGCGCAGCTCGGCGTCGACCTGCTCGTCGTGGTCGGTGAGTTGGCCGCGCCGATCCACGACGGCGCGACCTCGGTAGCGGATTGGGGAGGGGCGTCGGTGCCCGTGACCGACCAGCAGGAGGCCGTCGCGCTGCTGCGCGACCGGCTGCGGCCAGGCGATGTCGTCCTGGTCAAGGGTTCCAGGTACCGAACCTGGGAAGTGGCCGATGCACTTCGTCCCGCGGAGGCCGAGGCGGGCCCGGCCGATGCACTTCGTCCCGCGGAGGCCGAGGCAGGCCCGGCCGACGCACTTCGTCCGGCCGATCCTCTCCGGGAGCCGCCCGCATGAGGGCGGTGATCGTCGCGGCAGGCCTCGCCTTCGTCCTGTCGCTGTTCGGCACTCCCTTCGCGATCCGGGGCTTCACCCGGCTGAAGGCCGGCCAGCCGATCCGGGACATCAACGTCTCGCACGCCGGCAAGCGGGGTACCCCGACCATGGGCGGTGTCGTCTTCATCGTGGGCACGTTGCTGGCGTACCTGGCCGGCCACGTCGTGCTCGCCACCCTGCCCGACCGGGTGGTGGCGCACCCGCCCGGCATGAGCATCACCGCGCTGATCCTGTTCGGCCTGATGCTGACCTGTGGCCTGATCGGCTTCTGGGACGACTTCCTCAAGGTCCGCAAGCGCAACAGCACCGGACTCTCGGGCCGGGGCAAGTTGATAGCACAGGCCGTGGTGGGCGGGGCCTTCGGAGTCGTCGCGCTCTACGCTCAGGGCAGCGCCCCCACCACCACCGGCAGCACCGACATCTCCTTCGTCCGGGATGTGGACTGGCTGCACATCGGCAAGATCGCCGCGGTGATCCTGTTTGTCATCGTGGTGATCATGACCACCAACGCGGTGAACCTCACCGACGGCCTCGACGGCCTGGCCACTGGCGCCTCGGTGATGGTGCTCGCCGCGTACCTGCTGATCTCCTTCTGGCAGTACCGGCACTGGTGCGCCGACGTACACGCGCCCAGCTACACCGCGGCGTACTGCTACCAGGTGCGCGACCCGCTGGAGACCGGCCTGATCGCCGGCGCGGCGGCCGGCGCCTGCCTCGGCTTCCTGTGGTGGAACGCCTCACCCGCCCGCATCTTCATGGGCGACACCGGTTCCATGGCGTTGGGCGGGCTGATCGCGGGACTGGCGCTGGCCACCCGTACCATCCTGCTGCTGCCGATCCTCGGCCTGCTGTTCGTCATCACCGCGCTCTCCCTGGTGATCCAGGTGGCGTCGTTCCGGACCACCGGCAAGCGGGTGTTCCGGATGTCCCCGCTGCACCACCACTTCGAGCTCGCCGGGTGGAGCGAGGTGAACATCGTGATCCGCTTCTGGATTATCGCGGGCATCGGTGTGGTTGTCGGGCTCGGGCTGTTCTTTGGAGACTTTCTGCGTGTGGTCAGCTGAGGCGAGCAAGGTCCACGAGCTACGGCTGCCCGGCTGGGGGTACGACCCGGCGACCGGGCTCGCCACGCTGCCGTACGAACTGGGTGAGCAGTACCGGTTCACCGAGACCGTACAGCTTCCGGTGCCGGAGTCCGCGGGTGCGATCGATCGCGTGCTCGACCTGCTCTACCTGGTCGCCGGGGTCAGCTACTACAAGGTGGCGGCGCCGGCCGTGGTGCGCTCCGGCAAGGCGCAACTGGCACCCGGGGCGGTGCCGTTCGTCAGGGACGTGTACACGAAGGGGCTGGCCGAGTTCGCCTACCGCAACGACCTGCCGCACGTGCTGGACCTCGACCCGGATGCCGGTGGTGGACCGGCCGCCGCCCCCGTACCGGGTGGCGACCGGAGCCGGCCGCTGGTCTGCGTCGGCGGTGGCAAGGACTCCATCGTGAGCATCGAGGCGATCCGCCGGGCCGGGTACCGCCCGGTGCTCTTCGCGGTGAACCCGAACCGGATCATCGAGGACGTGGCCGCCGCCTCCGGGCTGCCGTTGCTCGCCGCTCGGCGGCGGATCGACCCGCAGCTGTTCGAGCTGAACCGGGCGGGTGCCTACAATGGACACATCCCAGTGACCGCGATCAATTCGCTGATTGCCGTGGCGACGGCCGCGCTGCACGGCCTCGGGCCGGTGGTGATGTCAAACGAACGCTCGGCATCCGCGCCGAACATCACCTGGCACGGCGTCGAGATCAACCACCAGTGGTCGAAGAGCGCCGAAGCGGAGGCCGGGCTGCGGGACGCACTCGCCGCGCATGCGGGGCTGGCGGACGGGTACTTCTCGCTGCTGCGGCCATTCTCCGAACTGCACATCGCCCGGATGTTCGCGCCGACCACCCGGTACGACCACGCGATGACCAGTTGCAACAAGGCGTACCTGTTGAACAACCCGACCGTACGCTGGTGTGGCGACTGTCCTAAGTGCAGGTTCGTCTTCCTCGCCCTGGCGCCGTTCGTGGACCGGGCGCGGCTGGTGGACATCTTCGGCAAGGACATGCTCGCCGACGCCGGCCAGATCCCCGGGTACCTGGAGCTGCTCGGTATCGACGGGCACAAGCCGTTCGAGTGCGTGGGCGAGGTGGCCGAGTCGCTGGTCGCCGTACAGCTGCTGCGGCCGGCCGGCGGGTGGAACGGGTCGCCGGTGCTTGCCGCGCTTGCGGTGCGGGTACCGGAGGATGGCTGGCCCACCGCGGAGCAGGCCCGGGAAGTCTTCACCCGGCAGGGCCGTGGCCTGATCCCGGTCGACTTCGGGAGGGTGCTCGATGACCTCGACTGACGTGCTGCGCCTCGCGGATCTCGCCGGCCGGCGGGTCGCGGTCTGGGGTACCGGTCGGGAGGGCGTGGCCGCCGCCGTGGCCGTCCGGGAGCTGTCCGGCACTGAGGTGGTCGGCGTCGACGAGAACGCGGGCAAGGATCCCGCCGTGTGGGCCGAGGCGGCCGGGCCGGTACCACTGGTCGCCGGCGACGCGGCGTTCGATGCGCTGGCCGGCGCGCAGGTCGTGGTCAAGTCGCCCGGCATCAGCCGGCTGCACCCGTGGATACCGAAGCTGCGCGAGGCGGGCGTGACGGTCACCAGCGGTACCGCGCTGTGGATGGCGGATCACGCCGGGCAGGCGATCGGGATCACCGGTAGCAAGGGGAAGAGCACCACGGCGAGCCTCACCCATCATCTGCTCGATGGCCTCGGGTACCCGGGGGAGCTGGGCGGCAACATCGGGGTACCGATGCTCGCCATGCCGGCAGCCGACCGGTACGTCGTGGAGATGTCCAGCTATCAGTGCTCCGAGCTGCGCCACCCGCTTCGGGTCGCGGCGGTTACCGCGCTGTTCCCCGAACACTTCGACTGGCACGGCGGGCAGGAGCAGTACTACCGGGACAAGCTCAACATCCTTGCCCAGCACCCGAAGCACGCGGTGGTCAACGGGCTCGACCCAAGGCTGATGGCACATCTGTCCACAATGGAGTCTGCCGGCGAGCTGGGCGGGCTGGACCTGACCGTCACCGGCGGACCGGACTCCTTCCACCTGGTCTCGGATGTCTTCTACTGGCGGGACCGGCGGCTGTTCGGCCGCTCGGCGCTGCGCCTGCTCGGCGGGCACAACGCCGGCAACCTCTGCGTGGCGCTGGGGATCCTGGCGGCGCTCGGGATCGACTGTGTCGCCCGGCGGGACGAGATCGCCGAGGTGGTGCAGGGCTTCGAGGCGTTGCCGCACCGGCTGGCGCCGATCCCCGACCCGAGCGGCATCACCTTCGTGGACGACACGCTCTCCACCTCGCCGCAGTCGGCCATCTTCGCGATCGAGGCGTTCGCCGGGCGCCCGCTGACGCTGATCGTCGGCGGTACCGACCGGGGGCTGGACTACGCGCCGCTGCGCGAGTTCTTCGCAACCCGTACCGTGCCGGCGACGGTGATCGGCATCCCGGACAGTGGCCCACGGATCCTGGCCGAACTGGTGGACCTGCCCCGGCTGCGGGTGGAGTCGGCCGATGACCTACCGGCGGCGGTACGGCTGTCCCGCGAGCTGACACCGGTGGGCGGGGTGGTGCTGCTCTCGCCGGCGGCACCCAGCTACGGCCGGTTCACCAACTTCGAGCACCGGTCCGCCGTCTTCCGCGAGGCGATCGCCGCCACCGCCCCCTGACTCACGCCGGTGTCCGGCGCCGGCCGGGACGCTGCCGCTCAATCGGGGCGAGGTC
This sequence comes from Micromonosporaceae bacterium, assembly GCA_017354595.1. Taxonomy (GTDB): domain Bacteria; phylum Actinomycetota; class Actinomycetes; order Mycobacteriales; family Micromonosporaceae; genus DATEJJ01. Next base: position 5,974 of record JAFMQQ010000044.1, on the reverse strand, counting down.
ACGGATGGCATCCAGCAGGCGTTCGGACTTGTGGTTGAAGGATGCCGGCTGCACGCGCCAGTTCCAGAAGGTCAGCCCGCCGAAAGCGGCCGCGACAGCCAGGTCCGAGACGGACGCCGCGGCGTCGAAGCCCGCCGCCAGACTGACCACACCGGTGGCGGTGAGCAGCACGCTCGCCGCGGCGCTCGACCACCGTATCGCGAACGTCCTGCGGGACTCGCGGATCGTCCCGGTCAGCACGATGTGGCCCTGCCGCTGGGTGACCTGCCCGGTGAGGTGCGGGCTGTACCAGATCCGCCAGGTCCACGCGGTGATCGAGCCATCGTTGCGGACCTTGGTCACCAGCCCACTCGCGCTTCGCGCGCGGGTGCGGTCGCGGCGGATGACCTCGATCGCGGACGCCACGTCTGATGTGTTAAGGCGCAGTTCGACTGCCCGCCGTTCCCGGCCCAGCGACACCGTTGCCCCCCAGGATCTCGCGAGATCGACTTGTGGCTCTCCAAAGTGGACTGATGGTACCGGTAACGAACCGCGTCCGGGGCCCCGGGGGAGGTCTCCGGTGTGGGGGATCCACTGTGGAGGCTGAGGCAGTGCCGAGCTACCCGACCATCCGATGAACCCAGCGACGTACCTCGTCCGCCTCCACCTCGCTCAGAGTACCGAGCGGGCGGGGACCAAGGCGCTGAGTCGAGACCGCGATGATGTCCTCCGTGCGAGCGAAACTCGGCCGCCTAAGCCCGGCCTGATCCGAGTTCACTGGGACATGGTGGGGTAGGCCGCGGTCTCGGGTGGTCAGCGGAACCACGATCGTCATGTCGATCGGGAACCGGCTGTGCATTGCGGAGGCGACTATAACGGCTGGGCGCAGCCCGCCCTGCTCACTTCCGACCGGGTGTCCGAAGTCGACCATCCAGGTCTGCCAGGTGAGGACCCGGCTCACGACCATCGCCTGCTCATGCCGCGGGATCCTGCCGCAGCCAGTCCCCGGCAGCGTTGTCCGTCAGCCGCGACTCGTTGCGGTAGGACGCCCATTCCTGTTCGTCGGCTCGCAACCGCTCGTACGCCAGCAGCACCATTCGCTCCTCATGCTCGGCGATCAGGCGCTGCAACGCCTCGCCCAGCGTGGCGCCGTCATAGTCGGTGGAGGCCACGCGTGCCAGACGGTCCCGCAATCCCGAGTCGATCTTGATCGTCGTGACGCTCATACCGCACAGTATGCCATCAAGGTATGCCCGGCCAGGGCTGATCACCGAGCCGCCCGGCAGGCGGCCGAGAGGGCGGCCAGGACGTCGCCAGGATCATGGGCGATACGGTGCCCGTCGCGCATTACGCGATACGTGCCGGGGTCGACCGGATGGCTGCCGGCCCAGCTCAGCGGGGCGATGTCCAGCTCCACTTCGAGACCCGACGCGCGCCGGACGCGTACCTCGCGCACCGGCCCCCACTGCCGTTCGGCGATGACCGGCCCATCGAGCAGAAGCGTCCAAACTTCGGCGTCGGCATGCCCAGCCGTGTCAGTCAGCACGACAATGTCCACATCGGACTCCGCGTGGGCGGCGTCACGCGCCCAGGATCCAACCAGCACAACGCCCCGCACGTCCACATGATCCGCGGCCCATGCGCAGACCGCACGGAGGATGTACCCGACCTCTGCACGCCGCTGTTCAGTCACTGCGAACCAGGCTTGGTGTCGCGCACGAACCGGCCGCGTCCGGGGACGAAGACGGTCCGGTCCCGGAGATCCCGATACACCTGCTCCACGGCTTCCTGCTCTCGGTCGCCACGCTGGCGGCCTCGTGAAACTGGAATCCTGCCACGCAGACGCGGTACACAAAGGACCTGGTTGCCGCATATCGAGGTACCCGCGATCCGTGATCGCCCGACACGCCGTGCCGGGTGACCGGCCCAGGCCGGCCGGGCGCCGATGATGAGAACGTGGGGGAGATCGGCGCGACGACGGCGGCCCGGCCGGAGCAGGTGTCCGGCCCGCCCACCGCAGCGGCGAGATCCGGGCCGCTGGCCATCTTGCGCGGCGTCCTGCAGCGCCCCCTCGCCTCGTACTATCTGCTGTTGGCCAGCGCCGGCCTGTTGCTGCTGATCGGCCTGGTGATGGTCTTCTCGGCGACCAGCGTGCAGGCCTACAGCCGGGTGGGCAACGCATACAGCTACGTCAGCAAGCAGGCGGTCTTCTCCCTGGTCGGGCTGGTCGCCTTCTGGATCTTCCAGCGGTTGCCGGCGCGCACCTACCGGGCGCTCGGCCTGCCGCTGCTGATCGTCTCCGTGATACTGCTGCTGGTGCTGGACCTGCTCGGGGTGCTCTCCGCCCTGGCGCGGCACCAGGTGGCGCTCGGGCCCGTCCACGCGGACGCTATCAACAGCCTCTGGCTGTACCTCGGCCCGTTGCAGGTGCAGCCCTCCGAGTTGGCCAAGCTGGCGCTCGCCCTGTGGGGGGCGCAGGTTCTGGTCGCCAAAGGCCCCGAGGTCGCCCGGTTCCGGGACGTGGCCACGCCGCTCTTCCCGGTCGCCGCCGTGCTGTTCATCATGATCGGGTACCAGGACTTCGGCACCATGACCTGCCTGCTGATCCTGTTCGTCGGGCTGCTCTGGGCGGCCGGGGTGCGGCTGCGGGTCTTCTTCGCTATGGGCCTGGTGGCGGCGACCGGCATGCTCTTCCTGATCCTGCTGCCCGGGATGGGGTACCGGGTGGAGCGGCTGACCACCTTCGCCGACCCCGGCGCCTGCTCCAGCGTCCAGGCCGCCCAGGCCGAGTGCTACCAGGCGATCCACGGGATGTACGCGATCGCGAACGGGGGCTGGTTCGGGGTCGGGCTGGGGCAGGGGCGGCTGAAGTGGGGGTACCTGCCCAACGGGCACAACGACTTCATCTTCGCGGTGATCGCCGAGGAACTCGGCGTGGTGGGTTGCTTCGTGGTACTCGGACTGTTCGCCGTACTCGGCTACACCGGACTGCGCATCGCCCGCCGGGTGGATGACCCGTTCCGGCGCATGGTGGCCGCCGCCATCACCATCTGGCTGATCGGCCAGGCGATGATCAACATCGGTGGCGTCACCGGGCTGCTGCCGATCACCGGCCTGCCGCTGCCGTTCATCTCCGACGGCGGGAGCGCGCTGGTGGTGACCCTGGCCGCGGTCGGGCTGCTCGCCTCGTTCGCCCGGGCCGAGCCGGACGCGGCGCGAGCCCTCCATGCGCGTCCGCCGGATCGCTGGGTACGACTACTCTGGGCGCCGTTGCCCCCATTGCCGCGGCAGCGGGAGCCGCGACGCCCGGGGCAGCGGCAGGCCGCGCCGCGCACGCACACGCCGCGCACCCGGCGTAGCTCGGAGAGGAGATCGTGATGGGCGTGCCACGCTCCGTCGTACTGGCGGGTGGCGGTACCGGTGGCCACATCTATCCGTTGCTCGCCTTCGCTGACTGCCTGCGCCGGCACGACCCGGAGATCCGGATCACCTGCCTCGGCACGGCGAAAGGCCTGGAGACGGAGATCATCCCGCCGCGCGGGTACGACCTGCGCCTGGTCCCCGCCTACCAGCTGCCCCGCGCGGTGAACATGAATCTGCTACGTACTCCGGACCGGATGTGGCGCGCCGCCCGGGTGACCCGGTCGCTGCTCGACGAGGTCGCCGCCGACGTGGTGGTCGGCTTCGGCGGGTACGTCGCGGTGCCGGCGTACCTGGCCGCGTGGCGCCGGCACACGCCGGCGGTAATCCACGAGGTGAACGTACCGCCGGGCGTCGCCAACCGGATGGGGATGCGGTTCACCAAGCACGTCGCGGTCGGCTTCCCGCACCAGGTCGAGCAGTCGCCGGCGCTGCGCGGGGCGCGGGTGACCGGGGTACCGCTGCGCCCGGCCATCTCCCACCTGGACCGGGCCGCCCTGCGGGGCCGTGCCCGGGCGCACTTCGGCCTGCACCCGGACCGGCCGACCCTGTTCGTCTTCGGCGCCTCGCAGGGCGCCCGGTCGATCAACCTCGCGATGGCCGGGGCGGCGAAGGCCATATCTTCGGCCGGGATCCAGGTGCTGCACATCATCGGGGCGCGCAACGAGCCGGTGGAGATCCCGCCGGATCTGCCGACGCCGTACATCACGCTGCGGTTCCTCGCCGAGATGGAGCTCGGGTACGCCGCCGCCGACCTCGCGCTGTGCCGGGGCGGAGCGATGACCTGTGCGGAGACCGCGGCGGTCGGGCTGCCCGCGATCTACGTCCCGCTGCCCTACGGCAACGGCGAGCAGCGGCGCAACGCGATGCCGGTGGTACGCGCCGGTGGCGGGCTGCTGGTGGACGACGCGGACCTGAGCCCGGCCTGGATCGAGCGCACGGTCATCAGCCTGCTGCGCGACCCGGGGCGTCTGGTGGCGATGGGCCACGCCGCGGCCGGGTACGGGCGCCGCGACGGCGACGAGGCGTTGCGTTCGTTCATGTACGAGGTACTTGTGTGACGTCTCGAAAGAGATGGCCGGATTGGGGGGAGGCAGCGTGACGGGGGAGACACCATGACGGACGTGGCGCCGGAGCTGACCGCTGAGGATCTGGGCGCGGTGCATCTGATCGGGGTCGGCGGGGTCGGCATGAGCGCCCTGGCCCGGTTGCTGCTCACCCGCGGCATCCGGGTCTCCGGCAGCGAGCTTCGCGAGTGGCCGGCACTGCACGGGTTGCGGGCGCTCGGCGCCACTATCCACATGCGACACGAACCGTCCAATCTGGACGGTGTGGATACCGTCGTCTACTCGACGGCCATTCCGAAGGACCACCTGGAGCTGGTGGAGGCGCGCCAGCGGGGGCTGCGCGTACTGCACCGCGCCGAGGCGCTCGCGGTGGCGATGACCGGCCGGCGGGCTGTCGCCATCGCCGGTACCCATGGCAAGACGACGACCACCTCGATGACCACGCTGGTGTTCCAACATGCCGGGCTGGATCCGTCCTTTGTGATCGGTGGCGAGATCTCCGAGGTGGGCTCCAACGCGCACCACGGCGGCGGCGAGTACTTCATCATCGAGGCGGACGAGAGCGACCGGTCCTTTCTGCTGTACCGGCCGCACGTCGCGGTCGTCACGAACATCGATGCCGACCACCTCAACACCTACGGCGACATCGAGGCGCTCGCCGACGCCTTCCTGGAGTTCGGCGAGCGCGTGACGCCCGGCGGCTTCATGGTCGCCTGTGCGGACGACCCTGGTACGCAACGGCTGGCCCAGCGGGCGCGCGAGGCCGGGTTGACCGTGTACACCTACGGCGAGGCGCCCGACTCGGACCTGCGGATGACTGAGGTGGCCTCCTCGGCAACCGGTGTCCACTATCAGGCCATTGTGGACGGTACGCCGGCGGGCCAGGTGTCGCTGCCGGTGCCCGGCCGGCACCTCGGGCTGAACTCGGCCGCGGCGGCCCTGGTCGGGCTGCGGCTCGGGGTGCCATTCGGGTCCATTGTGGAGGCGCTCGCCTCGTTCCCGGGAGTGCGACGCCGGTTCGAGCTCAAGGGTGTCGCCGACGGGGTGCGGGTCTACGACGAGTACGCCTACCACCCGACCTCGATGACGGCCGCGCTCCGTACGCTGCGCGAGGTGGCCGGCGCCGGCCGGCTGATCGTGGTCTTCCAGCCCTATCGCATGTACCGGACCCGGGATCTGCAGGCGGAGATCGCGACCGCGCTCGCCCTGGCCGACGAGGCGGTGGTGCTGGAGGTCTTCGGGCCGGGCGAGGTGCGGGAGCCGGGACAGGGCGGTGTCGCGCTGACCGCCGCGATCGACCTGCCACCGACCGCGAAGGCGTTCGTACCGGACTGGGACGCGGTACCGGGTGAGGTGGTCCGCCGGGCGCACGATGGCGACGTGGTGGTCACCATGGGAGCGCCGCCGATCTCGCTGATGGGCGACGTGCTGATGGCGGCGCTCGCCGAGCGGGCCGACCGCGGCGCCGATCCGGGCGCCACGGCGCCGGCCTCCGGACCGGCCCTGGC
>JAFMQQ010000043.1:6041-11428 GCA_017354595.1 Micromonosporaceae bacterium | reverse complement strand
CCCGCCGCCGCCGTTGGAGTCCTGGTGGGCGATCTCGCCGTCGATCATGTATGTCACTGTCTCGAAGCCGCGGTGCGGGTGCCACGGGGTACCCTTCGCCTCGCCGGCCGGCCACTCGATCTCACCCATCTGATCCATGTGTACGAATGGATCGAGCGCCTGGAGGTCGACGCCGGCGAAGGCGCGCCGGACCGGAAAGCCTTCACCCTCAAGGCCGCTGGGTGCGGTGGTGACGCCGGTGACCGGGCGCGGCCGGTCGGTCCTGGGATCGACGGTGGGTACGCGGGGGAGGATCAGCGGGTCGGGTACGGTCACGGCTGGCATCGGCGTTCTCCTTGCTCACTGGCGGCGCGCGGCTCGCGGGTAGCACGCACAACCGCCCGGCTCCGGCCGGCATTCCGGGTGGGGTGTCAGCGGCGCGGCGGCAGCGGGATCCGGGCCAGGTCGGTCGCGGCGACGATGGCACCGGTGAACTGCCGGGCCGCCTCCGCTGCGAAGACCGAGACATCCGGGTACCGCTGGGAGAAGTGCGTCAGCACCAGGGTGCGTACCCCTGCCGTGGCGGCGATCCGGCCGGCCTGCTCCGCGGTGAGGTGGCCGTACTCGGCGGCCAGTTCGGCCTCGGCCGCCAGGAAGGTCGCCTCGATGACCAGGATGTCGGCGCGTTGCGCCAGGGCGTACGCCGCCTCGCACTCGCGGGTGTCCATCACGAACGCGAAGCGCTGTCCAGGACGCGGTTCGCTCACCTCCGCCAGCCGGACGCCACGCAGCTCGCCTTCGCGTTGCAGCACACCGATCTCCGGCCCGGCGATACCGGCCGCCGCGAGCCGGTCGGGCAGCATCCGCCGGCCGTCCGGCTCCACCAGCTGGTACCCGTACGCCTCCACGGCGTGGTCGAGGCGCCGGGCGACCAGCGTCCCGAAGTCCCCACTGGCCACCACGCCATCGGCGGCGACCGGAGCCTCGTCCAGCTGCGCGGTCTCGTAGAAGCTGGAGGCGTACCGGAGCCGGGCGAAGTACTCGGCGCCCGAGGCGGGGAAGTGCGCCGGCACCGGATGCGGTACCCGGTCCAGCGACCTCCGCTGTACCACGCCGGGCAGCCCCAGGCAGTGATCGCCGTGGAAGTGGCTGATGCAGATCCGGGTGATGTCGGTGGCGGCCAGGCCGGCGTGCAGCATCTGCCGCTGGGTACCCTCACCCGGGTCGAACAGGATGCCCTCGCCGTCCCAGCGCAGGAAGTACCCGTTGTGGTTGCGGTCCCGGGTCGGTGCCTGGCTCGCCGTCCCCAGCACGATCAGTTCACGCATCCGCGAGCTCACCCAGGATGGCCCAGACCGCGGCGGCGTCCTGCACGCCCAGGCCGACGCTGTTGTAGAAGACCGTCTGATGTGGACTGTCGCGCCCCGGGCGGTCCTGCGCGACCAGCTCGCCCAGGTCGGCCACCCGCGCCGGGTCCATGCCCTCGGCGATCGCCGCCACCACCGGACCCGCCTGGCGCAGCGCGATCGGCTTGTGATCGACCACCACCTGGTCCACACCGGCCACAAAGGACGGTGCCACCTCGCACCGGCTGCGCTCGAAGGAGCCGATGGAGACCACGGTCGCACCCGGCGCCACCCACGCCGCCTCCAGCATCGGCTCGCTGCTCGTGGTACAGAGCACCACCACCTCGGCGCCCGCCACCGCCTCCGCCACGCTCGGTGCGACCGACAGCGGCAGCGGCGCCAGGTCATCCCGGGTCAGGTCATCCCGGGCCGCCTCGGCATGCCCCGGGGTGTGGTCGAAGAGCCGGATCTGCCGGTACCGGCGCCGGGCGGCCAGTGCCCGTACGTGCGCCCGCCCCTGTACCCCACAGCCGACCACTGCGAGCGTCGCCGCATCGGGGATGCTCAGCCGGTCCACGGCGAGGGCGGAGGCGGCGGCGGTACGCAGCTCGGTGAGCGCCTCACCGTCCACAATGGCCACCGGTACTCCGGTCACCGGGTGCAGCGCGACCACCATCGCGTGCACGCTGGGCAGGCCGAGTTGCGCGTTGCCCGCGGCCACCGCGCCGAACTTGCACACCGCGCCGGTACCCGGGCGCAGCCGGGCCGCGTAGCAGAAGCTGACCGCGTCGGCGCCGGTACCCTCCAGGATGATCCGGTCCGGCAGGTCGGCGAGGCCGGAACCGAGGCAGCGGAAGGCCTCCACCTGGGACTCGTACGCGGTCGCCAAGTCGAGTACCCGGCGCACCTGCGCGCTGTCGATGATCCGCACGCGGGTCAGACTACGTTGGCCTCCGGCCGCGGCGTCGCCTCGGCGCCGGTGAACCGGTCCACCGAGAAGGCCGACAGGTCCAGTGGCGGTGTCCGGCCCAGCGCAAGGTCGGCCAGGTACTCGCCGACCACCGGCGCCTGCTGGAAACCGTGGCCGGAGAAGCCGGTGGCGTAGAACAGGCCGGCCGGCTGCGCGCAGCCGCCGACCACGGCGTTGTGGTCCGGGCTCATCTCGTACAGGCCGGACCAGCCGCCGCTGATCCCCAGGTCGGCGAGGAACGGCAGCCGCGCCAGGGCGACCGGGGCGATCTCCTCCACCGACGGCCAGGCACCGCCGATCAGCAGGCCGGTGCCTTCGCCGTGGAAGTACAGGCCGGTGGCGAAGTCGGCGGTCAGCGGCGGGCGCGGTGGCAGCGGCCCGCGGCCGGCCACCTGGTACACGTACCGCCGCTGCGGGGTGACCGGCATGGCGACACCGGCCGTGGCGAGCAGCTCCGGCGACCAGACACCGGCGGCGCAGAAGACCAGCGATGCGCCGATGGTGCCCCGGTCGGTGCGTACCCCGGTCACCCGGCCGTGCTGGACCAGGATCTCGTGCGCCGCCTTCCCGGTGACCGTACGGGCACCCAGCCGCCGGGCCGCCTTCACGTACCCTTGCACCACGGCTTCGGGAGTCACCTGCCCGTCGATCGGGCACCAGGTCGCCGCGGCCAGCCCAGCCGGGCTGACCCCGGGAACGATCCGCAGCGCCTCGTCCAGGTCGATCAGGCGGGACGGTACGCCGAGCGAGTTCTGCAGGGCGACCTCCGCCCGGAACGCCGGTACCTCCGCCTCGCGCAGCAGGAACAGGTACCCGTTCTGGCGGAAGTCGATCTCGGTGTCGAACTCGGCGGCGAAGCGGGCGAACCGGCCGATCGACTCCACCGCGATGCGGATGTTGAGCTCGTCGGAGAACTGGCCGCGGAACCCGCCCGCCGAGGCCGAGGTGGAGCCGCCGGCCAGGCTGCCGCGCTCGATCAGCACGCCGGGACAGCCCGCGGCGGCGAGGTGGTACAGAATGCTCGCGCCGACCACCCCACCGCCGACCACGACGGCCTCCGCCAACTCCATGCGGCGACGCTACCCCCAGCGGCGGGCGGCGGCGTACTCTCCAGTAACTAAGGTTCTGGGGAGGTGGGTGTGAACGTATTGGACCGGGTGCAGTTCCAGCTCGCCCGCCGCATGTGCACCTCGCCGGCCCTGGCCGCCCGGCTGTTGCGGGTGACCCCGGTCAGCATCGACGGGCCGGCGCTCGATCCGGGGATCCGGTTGATGCTCCACCTGCGAGAGCTGCGCCGGATGGCGCCGCTGGAGACCCTCCCGGTGCGCCGCGCCCGCAGCCGGGAACAGCGGGAGGCGGCGCTGGCCACCGGCCGGCCGGTACGCGTCGGCGCGGTCCGGGACCTCACCCTGCCCACGTCGAGCGGTCCGCTGCCGGCCCGGCACTACGCCCCGCCACGGCCCGAGGCGGCACCGCTGCTGGTGTACCTGCACGGCGGCGGCTTCGTCCTGTGCGACCTGGACTCGCACGACCAGGCCTGCCGGATGCTGTGCCGGTACGGCGGCCTGCATGTGCTCGCCATCGACTACCGGCTCGCGCCCGAGTACCCGCACCCGGCCGCGGTGCACGACGCGCGGGACGCCTTCGCCTGGGCCGTGGCGCACGCCGAGGAACTGCGCGCCGACCCGCGCCGGGTCGGCATCGGCGGGGACAGCGCCGGGGGCAACCTGGCCGCGGTCACCAGCCAGCTGTCGCGCGGTGGCGGACCGGTACCCGCGCTGCAACTGCTCATCTATCCCGCGATCGACCTCGTCGGCGGGTACCGGTCGCGGGAGCTGTTCGCCGACGGCTTCTTCCTCACCGCCGGCGAGATCGCCTGGTTCCGGCAGCAGTACAGCCCGGGGATCGATCCCAGGAACCCACTGGTCAGCCCGATCCACGCCGAGGACCTCTCCGGCCTGGCACCCGCGCTGCTGGTGACGGCCGGCTTCGACCCGCTGCGGGACGAGGGCGAGGCGTACGCGAAGGCGCTCGCCGACGCGGGCACCCGGGTCATCCTGCGCCGCGAGCCGACCCTGATCCACGGCTTCGTCAACATGGCCGACCTGGTACCGGCGGCCCGCACCGCCACCATCGGGATCGCCCGCCAGGCGGGCCAGCTGCTCCGGGAGGGCCAACCGTGAACGCGACGCCAACTGTGAACGGGACACTCGATGGCAAGGTCGTGCTGATCACCGGTGCGGCGCGCGGGATCGGCGAGCAGGTGGCCCGGATGGTCGCCGCGCGTGGTGCCCGGGTCGCCGCCGTCGGCCTGGAGCCGGAGCGGTTGGCGGCGCTGGTCGCGGAGCTCGGCGATCGGCACGCGTGGGCCGAGTGCGACGTGACCGACCAGGCCGGGCTGGACCGCGCGGTCGGCGACGTGGTGGCCCGGCTCGGCGGTATCGACGTGGTGGTGGCGAACGCGGGCGTGGCCGGTTACGGCACCGTCGCCGTGGCGCCGCCGGACGTGCTGGCCCGCACGGTCGAGGTCAACCTGATCGGCGTGATGCGTACGGTCAGCGCCACCCTGCCCGAGGTGCTCGCCCGGCGCGGGTACCTGTTGCTGGTCTCCTCGGTCGCCGCCTTCTCGGTGCTGCCCGGCCTGGCCGCCTACGCCGCGGCGAAGGCCGGGGTGGAGCAGTTCGGCAACGTGCTGCGGCTGGAGGTGGCGCACCGCGGGGTGGCCGTAGGCACCGCGCATCCGATCTGGATCGACACCGACCTGGTCCGCGACGCGCGGGAGGACCTCGGCAACGATCGCCGGCTGCCCGGCCCGCTCGGCCGCACGTACAGCGTCGAGCAGTGCGCCACCGCCCTGGTACGCGGGATCGAGCGGCGGCAGCGCCGGGTGTTCGTACCGCGCAGCATGGCGTTGATGCAGGCGGCCCGGATCCTGGTGCAGAGCTCGTTCGGCGACCTGCTGCTGCGTGGCCCGGCCCGCACCGCGGTACCCGAGCTGGAGCAACGGGTGCAGGAACTGGGCCGCTCGTTCGGCCAGCACAGCGTGGCCCAGTCGCCGCGTAGTCGCCCGTGATCGTGGTTCATTTTCCGTG
>JAFMQQ010000043.1:0-6031 GCA_017354595.1 Micromonosporaceae bacterium | reverse complement strand
ACCCACGATCACGAAGAACACCGCCCGCAGTGTCGTAGCTCGCCGGGCCAGCCACGGCCCTGCAGCACCGTGGCCACCTGAGCCGCGACCTGGCAGGGCCGGTGCACGACATCGGCCCACCCGTAGCGCAGCACGGCCGCGCCCAACTCGATGGCGGCGTTGTCGCGCCGCAGATCCCGGAACCGCGCGTCGGCCGGGTGCCCGAGGCGACCGTCCAGCTCCACCAGAACACCGAGCGCCGCATAGTGGACGTCGTCGTAGTACCAGCCGCCACGGCGTGCCCGGCGCGCCTGCCGCTCACCTCGCGGAAGCCCATGCGGACGCTCCACGCTGCGCAGGTACGCCAGCTCCAGCGGCGACTGGGCGCCAGCTTCGATATCGCCCAGGATCGCGCGGATCTCTCGACGCCACCGCATCCGGCCCCGCGCACGCAGCGCCGCAGCCAACCGGTCGGCAGTCGTCAGCCGCCGGCCACAGGCCCGGGCGAGCCAGGCCAGCGCCTGGTCGAGCGAGTCCGCAGACGCGACCAAATCCAGCACCGTCTCCTCCACCCTCGTCTGGGGTGGGTAGCGGCTCGGGTGCCGGGCGGCCTCGACCCGGGTCGATCGGTGGAGCACGATTCCCGGCTTGTGCCGCAAGTGGTGGCCGGAGGGCACGGTGAGGTGGACCGCCGTCGTCGGCGAGTCGACCAGTCCGACCAGTTCGGCCGCGCTCTCGTGGCTCAACACGGCCAACTCCCCGATCGCGAGCTGCGCTGCGCACAGCACGGCGAGCCGGGGCAGGGGACCGGTGAAGACGGCGTACACACCCCAACCCGTACGCTGCCAACGCCCTCCGGCCAGGCGGGCCGCCACCGTCTCGTCGGATAGGCCGCACGCCAGCGCCTGGCGGCGGGTCAGCAGGCCGTGCTGGCGGCGGAGAAGGTCGTCGAGCACCCGGCCAGCGTCAACCGCCCCGGCGCGCACAGCCAGCCACGACCGGTATCTGTGGACAACTTGTGGACGGTGATGCCCAGGTACCCGAAAGGGGTAGCCGCGCCACCACCCGGCGGTGATGCCCGTGCGGCGCACCGCTGCCAGCGTTGCCGGCATGAGAAGACTCGGTACCGCAACGATCGCAGTCGTCCTGTTGTGGCTCGCCGCGGCCTGCTCCAGCTCGCCAGGCCAGCCGGGCGCGACCGCCAGCCCTTCCCCGTCGGCGGACCTGATGGCACTGGCGCACCAGGCCGCCGTCTGCGCCCGCGCGCACGGCATGCCCAACCTGGGCGACCCGACGCTGGGCAGCGATGGCCACCCGCATTTCCCCAACGAGAACAATCTCCAGATACCGCAGAGCGCGCGCGAGGCCTGCCAGTCGATCATCGACCGGATCAGCGCGGCGGAGGGCAACAGCAACGGCGACGGGTACCAGCCGAAGCCGGCCGACGTGCCGAAGCTGATCCAGTTCGCCCAGTGCATGCGCAGCCACGGCTTCCCGACCTGGCCCGACCCGAACAGCGACGGCACGTTCCCGGCCGCCGGCCTGCCGCACAAGTCGCCCGCGATGGGAAACGCGATGAACGCCTGCAACCAGTACAACCCCGACCCGCACGGGGGCATCCATGGCAGCCGCTAGCCGGACGGTCGGGATGGTCGGGTTGGCCGTTGTGCTGCTCGGCGCGGGCGGCTGGGTGGCGGTACACAATGGAGTGTTTGGCGGACCGGCCGCCGCCACCGGCGACCCGCAGGTGCCGACCGGTACCGCCACGGTGACCCGTACCGACGTGGTGGCCCAACAGCAGATGCCGGGCACGCTCGGCTTCGACGGCTCGTACACCGTGGTGGCACCGGGTGGCGCCGGGGTGCTCACCCGGCTGCCCGCACCAGGCACCGTGGTCAGCCGCGGCCAGCCACTGTACGAAGTGGACGGTCGGCCGGTGCCGCTCTGGTACGGCGACCGGCCGGCCTGGCGCCCCTTCGCCAGCGGGATGACCGACGGCCCGGACGTACGCGAGCTGGAGGCGAACCTGGTCGCCCTCGGGTACGACACCGGCGACCCGATCACCGTCGACAACCACTTCACCGCGGCCACCGCGGCGGCCATCCGCCGTTGGCAGCACGCCCAGGGGGTGGCACAGACCGGTAGGGTCGCCGTCGGCGAACTGGTCCTGCTTCCCGGCCCGATCCGCGTGGTCACCCAGACGGCGACGGTTGGCTCGCCGGTACATCCGGGTGCGCCGGTACTCTCCGGCACCTCGACCCGCCCCGCGGTGACGGTAGCGCTGCCCACCGTCCTGCAACAGCTGGTGCACCGGGGCGACAAGGTGCTGGTGACGCTCCCGGACGGCCGGAGCCTGGACGGGACCGTCACCGCGGTCAGCCGGGTCGCCGCGACCGGCGGCCAGGACGGCTCCGGGTCGAACGGCTCCGGGCCGAACGGCTCCGGCGGGGCGCAGCCGAGCATCTCGGTGCAGGTGGCGCTGGCCGACCCGCACGCGGCGGCCGGGCTGGACCAGGCGCCGGTACAGGTCGCCATCACCACGCAGCAGCACCGTGGCGTGCTCGCGGTACCGGTGACCGCGCTGCTGGCCAACGGCGAGGGAGGGTACAGCGTCGAGCTGGCCGGCGGCCGCCGGGTGACTGTCCAGATTGGACTCTTCGACGAGCAGGCGGGCCTGGTCGAGGTCTCCGGCGGCGGGATCGCCGAGGGCGAGACGGTGGAGGTACCGGCATCGTGAACGTCCTTGAACTGGAGGCGGTGCGCAAGGTCTATCCGGGCAACCCGCCGGTGCACAGCGTCGCGGGGGTCACCCTCGCGGTCGCCGAAGGCGAGCTGGTCGCCGTCCTCGGCCCGTCCGGCTCCGGTAAGAGCACGCTGCTGCACCTGATGGCGGCGCTGGACCGGCCGAGCGCCGGCACGGTGCGCGTCGCCGGCCAGGACGTGGGCCGGCTGTCGGACCGGCGGCTGGCCGGCCTGCGGGCGTACCACATCGGCGTGGTCTTCCAGCAGTTCTTCCTGCTGGAGCGGCTGTCCGCGGTGGAGAACGTGGCGACCGGCCTGCTGTACCAGGCGGTGCCGGCCGGTACCAGGCGGGCGCTGGCCCGGCAGGCGCTGGACCGGGTCGGCCTGGCGCACCGGATGCGGCACCGGCCGACCGCGCTCTCCGGCGGGGAGCGGCAGCGGGTCGCGATCGCCCGGGCGCTGGTCGGCCAGCCGGGAGTGGTACTGGCGGACGAGCCGACCGGCAACCTCGACTCGGCCACCGGCGCCGAGATCCTCGGACTCTTCCAGGAGCTGAACCGGCAGGGCGTCACCCTCGTCGTCATCACCCACGACCAGAGCGTCGCGGCCGCCTGCCCGCGGCGGGTCGAGATGCGCGACGGCGCGGTGGTCGCTGATTCCGGGGGTACGCCGTGAGCGCGCCGGCCGGGCCGGGGCGCTCGCTGCGCCCCAAGCCGCGACCGGCCCGGCTGCGCCTGGCCGACCTGCTGCCGGTGGGCACCATCGGGCTGCGCGCCCGACCCACCCGTACCGCCCTCTCCGCGCTGGGTATCGCGATCGGCATCGCCGCGATCGTGGCGGTACTCGGTATCACCCGGTCCAGCCAGGCCGACCTGCTGGCCCAGATCGACCGGCTCGGCACCAACCTGCTGACCGTCGTGAATGGACAGTCGCTGGAGGGCCAGGAGACGGAGCTACCGGCCCAGGCGGCGCCGATGATCGGCCGGGTGGACGGGGTGGCGCATGTCGCGCCGACCGCGCAGCTGACCGGAGTCGCCGTGTACCGCACCGACAAGGTGCCGGCGTACATGTCCGGCGGCCTCTCGGTGCGCGCCTGCGACCCGGCACTTCTGTCCACACTGGACGTTCACGTACTGCGGGGCGCGTTCCTCAGCCCGGCAACCGGCGGCTTCGCCACCGTGGTGCTCGGCTACCAGGCGGCCCGTACCCTCGGCATCGGCCGGCTGGACCAGCCGACCCAGGTCTGGCTGGCGACCCCGGGCGGGACTGGCCACTGGTTCACCGTGGCCGGCATCCTGGCGCCGGTACCGCTGGCCGCCGAGTTGGACCGTTCGGCGCTGGTCGGCTTCCCGGCCGCGACCAGGCTGCTCGGGTACGACGGCCACCCGTCCCGCATCTACGTGCGTACCGACACCGACCGTACGGTCGCGGTCGCCGCCCTGCTCGCCCGTACCGCCGATCCCGAGCACCCGGAGCAGGTGATGGCCAGCCGCCCGTCGGACGCGTTGACCGCCCGGGTCGCCGCCAAGAGTGCCACCACTGGCCTGTTCCTCGGCCTGGGTGCGGTGGCGCTGCTGGTCGGCGGGATCGGTATCGCCAACGTGATGGTGATCGGGGTGATCGAGCGGCGCGGCGAGATCGGCCTGCGCCGGGCGCTGGGTGCGGCCCGGCGCCACGTGGCCGCCCAGTTCCTCGCCGAGTCGCTGTTGCTGGCAGCGGCGGGCGGGCTGACCGGGGTACTGGCCGGGGTGGTCACCACCGCGGTCGTGGCGCGGCAGCAGCACTTCTCGGTGCAGGTACCGGCGCTGGCGGTCTGGGGTGGCGTAGCGGCGGCGCTGGTGATCGGCGCGGTGGCCGGGTTGTACCCGGCGATGCGGGCCGCCCGGCTCTCCCCGACCGAGGCGCTGCGCGCGGCCTGAGGCCGCGCCGGCGTACCACGGCATGATGGGCGGAACGATCGGAGAGGACCATGCGCGGAGACTGGGGCCTGCCGGCCAGCCTGCGGGCGCCGGGCAGGTGGGGCTTACGGGCCAAGATGACCGCCTCCTATGTTCTGGTCACGGCGGCGGCGGTACTGGTGGTCGAGGTGGTTCTGATCGGGGTGACGGTTCCCTGGTTGAGCCGCGTCGCGCCGGAGAATCCCGGTGCGATTAAGGGGACCAAGGTCGCCACCGACCTGATCTCGGGCTCCACGGTCTCGGTCACCGCGGTGGACTACGCGGCCCGGGCCGCGATCCGGGCCAGCCAGCTCGGCCACCTGCCCGGGCCGGGCGAGCTGCGCCTGGGTGACCCGGCCGCGGCACCGGCTCCCGATCGGGCTCAACTGACCGCCAGCGGGACCGAGGTGGTGATCCCGTTCGTGACCGACGGGAGAACCGCCACCTCGGTCGCTCTGCTGCTCACCCCCGACAACCGGGTCCTGGACAGCTCCGATCCGGTCGAACACCCGGTCGGCCAGCACTTCTCGCTGCCGGTGCCGTCCACCAAGCAGGGCGCGGATGCCGGGTCCCCGCTGGCCGCCAAGCACGCCGTGGTCACACTCCCCACCGGTGAGGTGGCGTGGGCGGTCGCGCCGGTGATCAACTACGGGCCGGCGGCCGGTACCGGCGAGTCGAACTACCCGGTGGTGTACGTGCAGGCACCGCTGGTTGACCTGGCGGCGGCCGGCGTTCCGCCGGCACGGGCGACGAGCTTCGTGCACGATGTGCTGCTGCCCCGGCTGGGGATCAGCCTGCTGGTGCTGCTCGGCGTGCTGGCCGTCGCCACCCCGGTGGGTGTGGTCTTCGGGCTGCTGGCCACCCGGGGGCTGCGTACCCGGCTGCGCCGGCTGGCCAGCAGTACGGCGGCGGTGGCCGGTGGCGACTTCCATCACCGGGTACCGGTCAGCGGCGCGGACGAGGTGACCCAGCTGGAGCGCGGCTTCAACCAGATGGCGGAGCGGCTGGCCGGCGCGATGGAGGCGGAGCGCCGGCTGGCCGGTGCGGACGAGCGCGGCCGGATCGCCCGGGAACTGCACGACTCCATCTCGCAGGACCTCTTCTCGCTCCGGCTGCTCGCCGCCGGGCTGCGCCGGGCCCTGCCGGCCGGCTCGCCGCTGCACGGCCAGGTGCAGACGATGGAGCAGACCGCCACCGATACCCTGCACGAGATGCGGGCGCTGCTGCTGGAGCTGCGCCCGGTCGCGCTCGCCGAGGCCGGGCTGGGCGCCGCGCTGGGCGAGCTGTGCCAGGCGTACCGGGACCGGCTGGGCATCGCGGTCGAGTGCGATGTGCGGCCGGTGACGCTCGAGGCGCCGGTGGAGCATGCGCTG
>JAFMQQ010000314.1 GCA_017354595.1 Micromonosporaceae bacterium | reverse complement strand
GACGCCGACCGGGCACTCGCCTTCCTGGCCGGGCGCAAGGTGGATGCCTGGCTGGTCGGTGAGATCATCGAGGGCTCCGGTGCGACACAGATGGTGGGCTCGTACACCCGCGGCTGACTGGGGCGGGTATCGTGCCAACGCGTTGGACGGGTATGCGCGGCATCGCCGCGGTGCCCTCGTACGTCATCCTGCAGCCGACGACGCTGTGCAACCTCGACTGCCGGTACTGCTACCTGCCGCTGCGCGCCGCCGACCAGCGGATGGCGCCGGAGGTGGCGGAGGCGACCGCGGAGACGGTGAACGACTGGGCCGCGGCCGTACCGCGCTTCTCGGTGGTGTGGCACGGCGGCGAGCCGCTGGCCGCCGGTACCGGGCACCTGGGCCGGCTGATGGCGCCGTTCCGCGGTGTGGAGCACCACGTGCAGACCAACGCCACCCTGATCGACGACGAGTGGTGTGAGTTCCTGCAAGCCAGGCAGGTACGGGTCGGGGTCAGCCTCGATGGGCCGGAGGTGCTGTCCCGGCAGCGGACCAACCGGGCCGGTCGCCCGGCGTACGAGCAGATCATGCGCGGTATCGCCGCCCTGCGCCGGCACGCCATCGGCTTCGCGGCGCTGTGCGTGGTATCCGAGCCGCGGCCCGGCCTCGCGGCCGACCTGTACGCCTTCTTCCTGGGGCTGGGCTGCCACGCCCTGGGGATCAACATCGAGGAGCGGGAGGGAGTCAACGCCCGCTCCAACGCGCATCCACCGGAGGCTGTGGTCACGTTCTGGGCTGAGCTCGCCGCCGCCTGGCGCGCCGATCCACGAATCGAACTACGTGAGATCGAGTGGACACTCCGGTACCTCGACGCGGAGCTCTCCGGCTGCGCCGACGAACTGCTGCCCCGGCAGCTGGATCCGATCCCGGTCGTCGCCCAGGACGGCCGGGTGGTACTGCTCTCGCCGGAACTGGCCGGGTTCTCCGATGTCCACTATGGAGACTTCGCCTCCGGCAACGTTCTGGACCGGCCGCTTTCGCGGATCGTCGCCGACGCCGCGGGCAGTCCGGCCGGGTGGCTCGCCGAGTACCTACACGGTGTGGAGGCATGCCGGACCACCTGTCCGTATTTCGGATTCTGTGGCGGCGGGCACGCGGCCAACCGATACTTCGAAGACGGTCGTTTTGACGGTACGCAGACCGAGCACTGCCGCAACAGCAAGATCCGTCTCCTGGAGGGAGTCCTGGCACATGCGCGAGAGCCTGTGGCTGGAGAGTCCTGAGCCCGAATCGAACCACGATGGCTCGACGGAGAGGACGGATGTCGCCGACCGGATCCGCGGTGCCGGCGACGGGTTGAGGGCTCTGGTCGGCGAGGCCCGCCGCACCTGGCTCGCGCGTGCCGAGGCCGGCCGGCCGGGGGCGGTGGGTGCGCCCGGTGGACCCGGGTGGCGGCCCTTCGAGGATGCCTTCCCGACCTTCTACCAGTTCACCAACAAACCTCGGTAGGAAGGCGAGCCCAGCCGCCAGCTCCCGGTTGCAGTTGCACCCGGCCCCGGCAGGGCGTGGCGCCCGGCGTGCACCTCGGGTGCTGGCGAGCCGGACTCCGGTGGGGCCGGGCTCGGGTGAACCGAGCACGCAGCGAGGACGACGAAACCCCCAGATCCCGGTCCTTACGGTCGACCGGGCTTACCCGGATCTGCCCGGATTACCTGCGCCGCGAGGCCCAGCTGCCGTCGTCCTCGGTGTCGTCCGCGTCCTCATCGTCCGAGTCGTCGAGGAACTCGCCGTGGTCGTCGAACTCATCGTTCGACCCGCCGCTGCCAGCGAGCTCGCGCTGGAGAGCAGCGAGATCGGTGTTGGGGGAGTGGTACTTCAGCTCCCTGGCCACCTTCGTCTGCTTGGCCTTTGCCCGGCCGCGCCCCATGGCTCGACCCCCTCGCACAGAATTTCGGGGCAGCCCCAAGCCGGGGCCCCCGATGACGTCAGGCATCTCTCGTGGGTCATACGGTACATGGAGGCACCCACATTCGACACCTCGACCCCGTCCGCCGAGCGGGTCATGTCGCGCCCTTCCGGTAAGGACCGCGGAGCTGTTTGGTCGCGATTCCGGCCGCTTGTCGGCAGACGCGCCGTTCGGCCACCGGCCGGTTCGCCGGCGCAGCGGCAAACATCACAGCAGGATGCCGCGCAGCCGTCCGATATCCGCCATCCGGCGCTCGGCCAGCCGGTCCGCGGCGACCGCCGGTGGCACCCCTTCCGCCTCGGCGAGCGCCAGTACCCGCTGGGTCGTCTCGAAGATCTGCCCGGCCCGCAACTTCGCCCGCTCGAAACTGAAGCCGTTGATCTCATCGGCGACCTGGATCACGCCGCCGGCGTTGACCACGTAGTCGGGGGCGTACAGCACGCCGCGCTCGGCGAGCAGCTTCTCGATGCCCGGGTGGGCGAGCTGGTTGTTCGCGCCGCCGGCCACGATCCTGGCCTGCAGCAGCGGTACCGTCTCGTCGCGCAGCGCGCCGCCCAGGGCGCACGGCGAATAGACGTCGATCGGCGCCGCGGCGAGTGCCAGCTCATCCGGGACCAGTTCGATCTGCGGGTACCTGCGCGCCGCCCAGGAGACCGCCTCGGCCGAGACATCGGTGGCGAGTACGGTCGCCCCGTCCGCGAGCAGGTGCCCGGCGAGGTGCCGACCGACCTTGCCGAGTCCGACGATCCCGACCCGCCGGCCGGCCAGCGATGGCGTACCCCAGACGTGCTGGGCGGCCGCCCGCATGCCCGCGAAGACACCCAGGGCGGTCAGTACCGACGAGTCCCCGGCGCCGCCATGCTGCTCGCTGCGCCCGGTGACGTACCGGGTCTCCCGCGCGACGACATCCATGTCGGGTACGTAGGTGCCCACGTCGCAGGCGGTGTAGTAGCGGCCGCCGAGCGAGCCGACGAAGCGGCCGTACGCGCGCAGCAGCGCCTCGGACTTGTCGGTGGCCGGGTCGCCCCAGATCACCGCCTTGCCGCCGCCCAGATCGAGCCCGGCGACCGCGTTCTTGTACGCCATGGCACGGGACAGCTCGAGTACGTCCCGCAGCGCGGCCTCCTCGGTGTGGTACGGGTAGAACCGGGTACCGCCGAGTGCCGGCCCGAGCGCGGTGGAGTAGATCGCGATGATGGCGCGCAGCCCGGACGCTTTGTCCTGACAGAAGACGACCTGCTCGTGGCCGGTCTCGGTATCGAATACGCCCATGTGTTGCCTCCCTTGTGGGGCTTGCTGATACGGGCGATCAAGAAGTCTAGGCTGCCCCGATCGAGGCGTGCTTCCGGCGCGATCGGACTCGGAGCAGCGGGACCGGGCTCCGGCGTGGCACCATCGCCAGCGTGCCCTCTGGTTCCTGGCCGGCTCCACCCACCCCGCCGGCGAATTTCGCCGCCTACCTTCGGGTGTACGAGCCGCTGACTGCGTTCGACCGGGAGCGGCAGTTGTACTGGCGCCGGTACGTGAAGGAAGGGCGCGCGGTGGCACCGTCCGACGGTCCCGGCCGGCAGCGTACCCAGGTGTTGGAGGCGCTCGGTGCGGGCTGGACCCGGCTGCCCGACCTGCCGGACGAGGCGTACGTGTTGGAGACCGACGACACGCTGTTGATCTGCCCGTGGAACCTGCGGTTCCGGGTGGCCGAGGCGGCGTTGTCCGCGCGGGACGGGGTACCACCGGTGCTCGCCGACGCGTTCGTACCGCCGGTCCTGGCCGGGCAGGCGCGCCTGGTCGTGGAGGAC
Organism: Micromonosporaceae bacterium; assembly: GCA_017354595.1. Taxonomy (GTDB): domain Bacteria; phylum Actinomycetota; class Actinomycetes; order Mycobacteriales; family Micromonosporaceae; genus DATEJJ01. Next base: position 923 of record JAFMQQ010000314.1, on the reverse strand, counting down.
TGGCGCAGCGGCGCACACGTACTGGAGCGCGGCATCCCGCGGGTACACGAGATGATCTCGACCTGGGGCGTGCCGCTGCGCTGGTTCGTCTTCGTCGATATCACTGAGCGACAGTTGTCGATGCGACCGGGGCGCCGGGTGCTGCGCTACCGCACCGAGATCTCGAAGGCGCGGCGGCGGGCGCACAAGGCGCATTCGGTGCTACGCAAGGCGCTGGGCGACGCGCCGATCACCGAGGCGGTGGAGGAGAGTACCCGGTGGCTGGAGGAGTTCCATCCGCGTTCGCTGGTCGAGCTGGACTACGGCGGGCTGGTGTCGCTGCTGTCCGACGACGCGCTGCGCCAGGACGACTCGCCGGGTCTGGTCGCGGCCGGTCTGGTCGGGCTGTCACAGAGCGATGCGAACCGCGCGACGGAGGCGTACGAGCGGCTGGTTGCCCGGTGGCGGGCGGTCCAGCTACTCGAACGGTCCAACTAGTCCGAATGAGCCTCACAACGGGCCGATCGTGAATAGTATGTACCTGGCGAAACAAGACGCGGCAAGCCACGGAAAGTCCGCATAAATCGGTCATTCATCATCCGTCCATCCACGGAGCTTCGGCCGTTCGGTCCATGTCGGACATGCTGGACTAGCCGGACCATGGAAACCGCGCCGGCCGGCGGGACCCCGGACCGCGCAGACAGACCGAAGGAGTGACCGATGGCATCGCGCACGCACGAGCCAGAACCGCTGCTTACCCCGGCGGAGGTCGCGTCGATGTTCCGCGTCGACCCGAAGACCGTGACGCGTTGGGCGAAGGCCGGAAAGCTGAGCGCCATCCGGACGCTCGGCGGCCACCGCCGCTACCGCGAATCCGAGGTCCGTGCTCTGCTGCAGGGTCAGATCCCGCAGCAGCGGCAGGGCGACTGACGGGTCAGGGCCGG
>JAFMQQ010000313.1 GCA_017354595.1 Micromonosporaceae bacterium | reverse complement strand
TCGCAGGTACGCAGCACGCCGGCCGGGAGCGGCAGGTCGCCGGGCGCGACGACGACCCGCGGCCCGGCGTCCGCCACCGCCGCCAGCACGCGGTCGACCATCCGGGTACCGCCGACAGTCAGCGCCGGCTTGGCCAGGCCGCCCAACCGCCGACCGGCGCCACCCGCCAGGATCACCGCGGCGTACCCCATGGCATCCACCCTGCCACGCGCTGCGTCACGAAGTTCGCGCGATGCCCGGGTCGCCCCGCCGGCCGGTCCGTGGCAGCGGCGCCGCACCGGGCGCAGGATAGGCGGATGGGACGTACCAGCGCGCGACGCAGGATCCTGCGGATCGACATCGGCACCGGCGACACACCCGCCGTCAGCCGGCGCCCGGACACCCTCGCCGCCGAGGAACCGCTGGAGATCCGGGTCGGCCCGGCCGGCTCGCCCCGCTCCCCGCTCGCGGTCACCATGCGTACCCCCGGCGACGACCTGGACCTGGCGCTCGGCTTCCTGCTCACCGAGGGCGTCATCCGCGCCGCGGGCGACGTGCGTACCGCCCAGCTGTGCGCTGGCGCCGAGACACCGAACACATACAACGTGGTGGATGTGGCGCTGGCCGAGGGGGTACCCCCGCCGCTGACCGATCCGGGCCGCAACTTCTACACCACCAGTTCCTGCGGGGTCTGTGGCAAGGCGAGCGTTGACGCGGTACGAACCCGGTCGATGTACCCGGTCGCCGACGACCCGGCCCGGATCGCCCCGGCCGCACTCACCCGGCTGCCCGGTACGCTGCGCGCGGCGCAGCGCGGATTCGAGGCGACCGGTGGCCTGCACGCCGCCGGACTGTTCACAGTGGACGGTGAGCTGATCGCGATCCGGGAGGATGTGGGACGGCACAACGCGGTGGACAAGGTGGTCGGCTGGGCGCTGCGCGAGGGCCGGTTGCCGCTGGCCGGACACGTGCTGATGGTCTCCGGCCGGGCCAGCTTCGAGTTGGCGCAGAAGGCGACCATGGCGGGTATCCCGGTGCTCGCCGCGGTATCGGCGCCGAGCACTCTCGCCGTCGATCTCGCCGAGGAACTCGGGCTGACCCTGGTCGGCTTCCTGCGCGGCCAGACCATGAACGTGTACGCCGGCGCCGAGCGGGTCGAGCTGGCTCAGCGGGTCGAGCCGGCTCGGTCCACCGCACCTCAGTCCACCGCACCGGGCGCCGGCGGCCCAGGCGACGCCTCGCAGCCCGCCGCGCCGGGACCCGTTGTGGCCGAGCCGGCGACCGCATCCCATTCCATCGGCGATATCCCACCGCGCAGCGCCTGATCCAACAGCTGAGCCATGGTGTAGTCCGGGTCGGCGTCCAGCGCCCGGGCAACCGCGATGCTGGCGATCGCTCCCTCGCCGCAGCGCCACGCTGCGAACGCGAGCAGTACGGCCGGTGGCGCGGCCAGTTCCGGCTCCGCCCGGCGCAGCACGTCGGTCCAGAGCGCCACGTGTTGACCGAGGTCACCGGTGACCCGCTGCCACGCGTGGTCGCGTACCGGGATGTAGCCCAGTACCAGGCTCAGCCAGGCGACCTCGTCGTTGCCGAGCCGGCGACCCTTGCGTTGCCGGGTGATCGCCTCGTCGACCGCATCCGCACCGGCCGCCTCCACGGCAGCCAGCCCATCGGCGAGGTCGGTATCCGCACCCAGGCTGGACGTGGAGCTGAGGCCGATCATCGTGCCGAGTCGCCAGCTGGCCCGCTCGGTCGCCTCCTGCATCGCGGCCCGCTCGGCGCCCCGTACCGGCGCCAGCCGGCGCTCGAGCTCCTCCCGCGACGGCAGCGCCTCCCGCCCGGCGAGTACCGCCTCCAGCGCGACCCGGCTGCTCTGCACGTCGTACGGGGTGCCTTCCGGCGGGCAGCAGCCCGCGGCGGTACACAGGTAGGACCAGTACCGGCCGTGCTGGACCCGCAGCATCTCCAGCACCTGGACCTGTTCCCGGGCCAGGGCGGTCCGCAGCGCGGTGAGCAGTGGCGTCACCCGACCCGGCGGGCCGTACCCGACCAGCAGCGCGCTGGTGGCCCGCTGCCGCCGTACCACCCGGGCGTAGTAGTCGACGACCTCGACCAGTTCGTCGGCAGTGGGCGGCCCGATCCCGGCCGGCCCGGCCGGCAGGTCGCCACGCAGTTCGAAGACGAGTTCGCGGCCGCGCAGGCCCATGATCACGACACTCTCCGCGGGGTGGAACCCGATCAGGTAGGGCACCGCGGCGAGCAGGTCGGCTGGTGTGCTCAGGGACAGGGTCTGGTCCATCGGGCGAGCCTCGCCGCAGTGACCCGATGATCGCCAGGAGCAACTGTCGACTGTGGATAACCTGTGGACAAATGCCGATGCGAGCTATGCTCTGATATTTAGATATGTCAATCTTTGGAGGTCGCGCCCCGCCTCCAAACAGCAGGATCCGGTCCCTGAGGACGCGGGGTCTGGCGAGCACCGTTACTGAACTGTTACGCGAGCCGCTGCCGGCTACCTTTGGTAGCGCTTAGGTGCGTGTTTATACGCATTAGATCGGACATCTGCCCTCAGTTCGCCGGCGAGTCGCGAGGATTCTTCGCACTCACCGTAGTGGGTGCCGCCGTTAGCGGTTACCCGCCAGTAGTAACGGGTCTTGTGGAGGCTATTCGTTACCAGGAAGTATCTGCGATCACTCGCCCGCGGTCGGGGACCAGGGCACACCAGCCACCGCGGGCATCAACGTCGTCCAAGGGAGCCTCATGTCGGACTCGCACAAGACCCCGGTACGGGGGCGCACACGGTGGCGTCGGTCCGCCGCACTGCTCGTGCCGGCGTTCGTCACCATGGGTGGCATCATCTTCGGCCTTGCCCACGGCGCGATCGCGGCACAGATCACCGTGTCGGGTCAACCGTTCAAGGTATCCGCGACCCAGCTGGACGGTACTGGATTCGTCCAGTACGGAAACATCGACCTGCAGGGACACGCGACCGACGGGTCGGGCAGCGTACCGCCCGGCTTCACCGGCGCCAAGCCTGTCGCCATCTCGGCCATCAGCTCCGCCGACCTGACCGACCTGTGCCAGACGGTGCGGATCGACGGCCCCGGTGGGCTGGCCAACATCGTCTTCGGCGGGCTCGTCATCAAGCTCACGGCGGGTGACGCCGGCCAGCGCGTACACGCCACCGACCTGCGGATCGACCTGAATCAACTGTCGGGTGACGCCACCTTCGACCACATGAAGATCGGTCTGGATGCGAACAGCCTCGGCCTGGACGAGTTCGGCACCGACTTCGCCCAGACGGCCGACGAAGTGCATATCTCAAACCTCCAGCAGACCGCCTACTACACCGAGGCCGGGACCTTTACCCTCCCGAATCTGCACCTGGCGGTTCTGACCGGTAGCGACGCGAAAGAGTGCTTCTGATCGACACGCACCCGGCGGGGTCCGTACGGGCCCCGCTTCGCGGCCGCCCGGGACAAGGAGACATCACATGACCACACCCCACCCCGGGTCGAAGGCGTGGCCCCGGCGTGCCTGGGCGGCCTTTCGCGGATGGCGGCAATCGCGGCCGTTCTGGGGCAGCCTGCTTCTCGTCCTGGCCGGGATAGAACTGCTGGCGAGCGGGCATTCGAGCCTGGGCGGGATCTCGATCAGCACCGGCCCGCAGGGTTTCCTCGCCTATGTCCTACCCGCACTCCTGCTGCTGTGTGGGCTGCTGACGTGGTTGAGCCCGGCTCAGCGGATCTTCTACGCGATCATCGCCGCGCTCACCGCGCTCTATGCGTTGATCGGGCTCAATCTGGGCGGCTGGTTCCTAGGTACCCTGCTGGGCATTGTCGGCAGCGCGATGACCTTTGGTTGGGGACCGGGCAGTTCAGCTCGGGCGGGCGCCGGTGGTGAAGCGACGCCGCCCGGACAGCCGCACGCCGGGCAGGCGCAGGATGCGCCGGAAGCCCCGGCGGCGGGGCCCGACCATCCTGGCGACGCGCGGGAAGAGTCCGCCCCGCACGCCGAGGTTGACACCCGGCACGGTGGCGGGCCGAACGGTCGCACCGCCTTGGCCGTACTGCCGCTCCTGCTGGCCACCTCGGTCGCGCTGGCGGTCGCGGTGGCACCACGAACCGCGTATGCCAAGGCCGCCGCCGATCCGAGCCCTACGTCGGCACCGGCGCAGACGAGTCCGGCTGCCCAGCCGACCGATACCTCGCCTGCCGCGTCAGTTGAGCCGACACCCGCTCCCGACCCGACCGGCCCCGGGCCGACAAGGACGCCGACCGCCGTACCCACAATGACTGCCACGCCGACCCGTACCCCGCAGCCGGCCGCGAGCGCTTCTTCGTCATTGATCGCCTCGTCCGCGCCAGGCCAGGGGATCGTCAGCCTCGTCCCGGCGACCATGAGCGCCTCAGTGCTGACGCTGTCCGGCTTCGCATACGACGGGGTCGCGACCCTGCCGACCGGGAACGGGCCCCTCGCCACGTTGAAATTCACCATGGACGCGGCCAGCAACCAGGACTTCGAACTGGTGGTCGGCGGCGTCAGCGACTCGCTGGCGATCACCGGCGACCCCGTCGTCGCGCGGGGTCGGGTGGCCCTCTACACGACCAGGTTCTCCGGCAGGCTGCTCGGCATCCCGCTGACCTTCACCCCGGAGGATCCGCCGCCGGCCGTACTGCCGACACTGGTC
>JAFMQQ010000312.1 GCA_017354595.1 Micromonosporaceae bacterium | reverse complement strand
CCGGCCCGGGTACGCCGCCCGCCGGACCGCTCCCGGCGGGCGCCCAGCCGGCGGCGGCCAGGTCGGGCCGGCGCAGGGTCGGGTGCGGCGAGAAGCCGGCGAGCACGAGGTAGGTCAGCACCGCCGCGATCGCCAGCGCGAGCACGTCGCCCTTGGCATAGGGCAGGAAACCGTGCCACAGCCCGATCTGCTGCACCCGGAGGTTCGGCGGGATCGGGAACCGGGTGTTCGCGGGCGCGTGGTCGGCCAGGTCGCGGGCGTGTGCGAGACCGATGTGGTGCCCGAACCAGAAGGCGAGGATGCCGGCTGCGACCGAGCCGACACCGAGAGCCAACATCTGCAGCGCACCCCGGTACCGGCGCAGCACCATCCAGGCGAGTACCGCGAACACGATGCCGGCGAGCACCGTGATGATCAGGTACCAGCCCTCCGCCGCGATCAACTGCTCGCCCTCCGGGTCGGCATACACCGGGCCGTTGTCCCCCTGCACCGCGGGCAGCCACGGCGCCGCCGAGGACCACAGGGCACCCAGCGGGAAGCCGAGGACCGCCACGACAACCGCGACGGCGAGCGAGGCGATGATCTCGCCGCGGTCCGGTCTCGCGCTGGCTCCCCGGTACGGGTCGGCGGGCAGGGCGACCACGTACGGACCGGCGACGTACCCGCCCTGCGGTTGGTACCCGGGCTGCGGGAGGTCGAAATCGCGCTCGGGTGGGCCAGCGGCCTCGAAGTCGCCGGAGGTCGGGGAACCCACGCTTGCTCGTCCTTTCGGTCGGCGGTCGAACCTGTACGCAACCCGCGCCGCCAGCGGCACGGCACCGTCGCGCGATTCGATCCTTGCACGCGGTCGCACCTGGCGGTCAGCCCACCGCGCTGGGCCCCAGCAGTGCCTTGAGGTCGGCCATCAGCGCCGTGGTCGGGGCCACCCGCTGCCGCAGCCGCATCAGGTGTCCGTTGACCTGCAGGCGTACCTCGGCGCCACCGGGATGGCTGGCCAGCACCTCGGCCAGCCGCTCAACCAGTGGCGGCGTGCACCGCGCCGCGGGCAACGCGAGCACCACCGGCTTGATGTCCCCGGCCCGCGAGATGTCCGGAATGGAGAGGTCCATCGCCATCAACCGGGGTACGTCGTCGCGCCGGTCCACCCGGCCCCGTACCACCACGATCGCGTCCTCGGCGACGTACTGGCCGACCAGTTCGTACGTGTTGGGGAAGAACAGCACCTCGACCGCGCCACCGAGATCCTCCAGCGTGGCGCTCGCCCACGAGCGGCCCTGCTTGGTGATCCGCCGCAGTACGCCGGAGAGGATGCCGGCGAGGTTCACCACCTGGCCATCGGCGATGTTCGCCGAGCCACCGGCGCCCTCCTCGGCCAGTGCCGAGATGGGCATGTCGGCCGCGTCGGCGAGCACGTGCTCGATGCCCAGCAACGGATGGTCGGAGACGTAGAGGCCGAGCATCTCGCGCTCGAAGGCGAGCAGGTCGGCCTTGTCCCACTCGCCGGCCGGGATTGGCGGCGCCACCGCGAGCTGTGTCCCGAGGTCCTCACCGAAGGCCGTGCCGAACAGGTCGTACTGGCCGATCGCCTCGTTGCGCTTCACCTCGAGGTACGAGTCGATCGCCTCGGCATGCACGGCGAGCAGTCCCTTGCGGGTGTGCCCGAGCGAGTCGAAGGCGCCCGCCTTGATCAGCGATTCGACCGTCTTCTTGTTGCATGCCACCGCGTCGACCTTGCGCAGGAAGTCGTAGAAGTCGGTGTAGCTGCCCTGCTCCTTGCGACACCGCATGATCGACTCGACCACGTTGGTCCCGACGTTGCGTACCGCCGCCAGCCCGAACCGGATGTCGTCACCGACCGCGGCGAACCGCGCGTTGGACGCGTTCACGTCCGGCGGCAGCACCTTGATCCCCATCCGGCGGCATTCGGCGAGGTAGACCGCTGACTTGTCCTTGTCGTCACCGACGCTGGTCAGCAGCGCCGCCATGTACTCCGCCGGGTAGTTGGCCTTCAGGTACGCGGTCCAGTACGAGACGAGGCCGTAGGCGGCGCTGTGCGCCTTGTTGAAGGCGTAGTCGGAGAACGGGACCAGGATGTCCCAGATCGTCTTGATGGCACCGTCGCTGTATCCACGCTCCCGCATGCCGGCGGCGAACGGCGCGAACTCCTTGTCGAGGATCTCCTTCTTCTTCTTACCCATCGCGCGGCGCAGCAGGTCGGCCTTGCCGGGCGAGTAGCCGGCGAGCTTCTGCGCGATCGCCATGACCTGTTCCTGATAGACGATCAGGCCGTAGGTGTCGCCGAGGATGTCGGCCAGCGGTTCGGCCAGCTCGGGGTGGATCGGTACCACCGGCTTGCGGCCGTTCTTCCGGTCGGCGTAGTCGTTGTGCGCGTTGGCGCCCATCGGACCCGGCCGGTATAGCGCGCCGACCGCGGAGATGTCCTCGAAGTTGTCCGGCGCCATCGACCGCAACAGCGAACGCATCGGCCCACCGTCGAGCTGGAAGACGCCGAGCGTATCGCCGCGCCCCAGCAGTTCGTAGGTCGCCCGGTCGTCCAGCGGCAGCTGCTCCAGCACCAGGTCGGCGCCGCGGTTGTCGCGAATGGACTCCAGGCAGTCGTCCAGCACGGTCAGGTTGCGCAGGCCGAGGAAGTCCATCTTGAGCAGGCCCAGGTTTTCGCAGGCACCCATGTCGAACTGGGTGATCACCGCGCCGTCCTGCTCGCGCCGCCAGACCGGGATCACGTCCAGCAGCGGCTCGCGGGACAGGATGACGCCGGCCGCGTGTACCCCCACCTGGCGCTTGAGCCCTTCCAGCCCCTTCGCCGTATCGACCACGCGCTGCACCTCGGCGTCGGACTCGTACACCTGGCGCAGTTCCACCGCCTCCTGGTAGCGCGGGTGGGACGGATCGAAGATGGCCGACAGCGGTGCGTCCTTGCCCATCACCGGCGGCGGCATCGCCTTGGTGATCCGGTCGCCGAGGGCGAACGGGTAACCCAGCACCCGGGCTGCGTCCTTCACCGCCGCCTTGGCCTTGATGGTGGCGTACGTGACGATCTGCGCTACCCGCTCCTCGCCGTACCGCTGGGTGGCGTACCGGATCATGTCGCCGCGCCGGCGCTCGTCGAAGTCCATGTCGATGTCGGGCATGGAGATGCGGTCGGGGTTGAGGAAGCGCTCGAATACCAGCCCGTGTGCGAGCGGGTCGAGCTCGGTGATGCCCAGCGCCCAGGCGATCACCGAACCCGCGGCGGAACCGCGCCCCGGGCCGACCCGGATGCCCTCCCGCTTCGCGTGTGCCACCAGGTCCGCGACGACCAGGAAGTACCCCGGGAAACCCATCTGGGCGACCACGCCCAGCTCGTAGTCCGCCTGGGCACGATGGGTCTGCGGTACACCGGCCGGGAACCGCCGGGCCAGCCCGCGGTCCACCTCCTTGCGCAGCCATGACTCCTCGGTCTCGCCCTCGGGCGTCGGGAAGGTCGGCATCAGGTTGCGGGCGGCGAAGACGGACGAGTAGTCCCCGATCCGCTCGGCGATGGCCAGGGTGTTGTCGCACGCGCCGGGCACCCGGCCGTCCCACAGCCCGCGCATCTGCGCCGGCGACTTCAGGTAGAAGTCGGTGGCGTCGAGCTTGAACCGCTTGGGATCGGCAAGCGTCGATCCAGACTGTACGCAGAGCAGCACCTCGTGCGCCTGCGCGTCGGTGGCGTAGGTGTAGTGCAGGTCGTTGCTGACCACGCTCGGCAGGGCCAGCTTGCGACCCAGCTCCAGCAGGTCCTCGTGCATCCGGGTCTCGATGTCGAGGCCGTGGTCCATCAGCTCGATGTAGAAGTTCTCCGGGCCGAAGATGTCACGGAACTCGGCCGCCGCCTGGCAGGCCCGGTCGAAGTCGCCGATGCGCAACCAGGTCTGTATCTCGCCGGACGGGCACCCGGTGGTCGCGATCAGGCCGGAGCCGAACCGCTCCAGCAACTCGCGGTCCACGCGCGGCTTGTAGAAGTAGCCCTCCGTGCTGGCCAGCGAGGCGAGCCGGAACAGGTTGCGCAGCCCGTCGGCGTCGACCGCGAGCAGGGTCATGTGGGTGTACGCCCCACCGCCCGAGACATCGTTCTCGCCACCCTCGGCCCACCGCACCCTGGTCCGGTCGAAGCGTGAGGTGCCGGGCGTGAGATAGGCCTCCATGCCCAGGATCGGTTTGATTCCGGCGGCGGTCGCCTGCCGGTGGAAGTCGTAGGCACCGTAGAGGTTGCCGTGGTCGGTCATGGCCAGGGCCGGCATGCCCAGCCGTCCCGCCTCCTTGAACAGGTCACGCAGTCGGGCCGCGCCGTCGAGCATCGAGTACTCGGTGTGCACGTGAAGGTGAACGAAGGAGTCGTCGGTGCCCACGCAGGAAGGCTAGTCCAAAGCTGCGACGGTTTCCGCGCGCCACGACGGGTCGGTCAAATGCCGCCAGGTCGATGCTGCCCGGTTCAATGCCGCCGGGAGAACTCGTCGGTGTCGGCGTCGAGCAGGTCGTCCGGCTCCTCCTCGAAGGGCCACTCGTCGCCGAGGATGTCCGCGGCGGCCTCGTCCACTCCGGGTACCGGCGGGACCGCCGCCATCGCGCCCCCCGGCCCGGCGCCGGCCTGCGCCAAGCCAGCCTGCGCCAAGCCGGCCTGCGCCAAGCCAGCTTCGGCGACC
>JAFMQQ010000311.1 GCA_017354595.1 Micromonosporaceae bacterium | reverse complement strand
GGAGCGGGCTGCGACCCGCGGCCAGGCCTCTGGTACCTGAGTCTGAGGCCGGCCGGCCGGTGCGTTTGTACCGTCGGTCCCATGGTTGTGCTGCTGTCCGATCCGCTCCCGTCGGCCACGGCGTCGGGGGCGCGGCTGTCCATCGATACCGGCGCCATCGCGGCCAACACCGAACTGTTCGCCGCCCGGGCCGGCGGTGCGCTGATGGCGGTGGTGAAGGCCGACGGGTACGGGCACGGTGCCGCACTGGTGGCCCGTACCGCACTCAGGCACGGTGCCGGCTGGATCGGAGTCACCAGCATCGCCGAGGCGCTGCGCCTGCGCGAGGCGGGGATCACCGCCCCGGTACTGAGCTGGCTCAACCCGATCGACGCCGACTTCGCCGCCGCGCTGGCCGGCCGGATCGACCTCGCCGTGCCGAGCCTGGAGCACCTTGGCGCGATCGAAGCGGCGGCCGCACGCACCGGCTGCGCCGCGCGGATCCACCTGTACATCGACTGCGGGATGGCCCGCGACGGCGCCGGCCCGAGGGTCTGGCCGCGGCTGTGCCGGCGTGCCACCCTCGCCCAGCGGCGCGGACTGCTCCGGGTGGTCGGCGTGATGGGGCATCTGGGCTGTGCCGAAACCCCGGCCGATGCCTGCAACCGGCTCGGCCGGCGCCGGTTCAGCCGGGCGGTCAGCGTGGCCCGCGGCCTCGGCCTGCGGCCCGGGTACCGGCACCTCGCCGCCACCACGGCGACCCTCACCGACCCGCGGGCGCACCACACCATGTGCCGGGTCGGTGCCGGGCTGGTCGGCATCGACCTCTCCGGCAGCACCCCGCTCCGCCCGGCGATGACGCTGCGGGCGCCGATCGTCTCGGTCCGGCAGGTGCCGGCCGGCACCCCGGTCGGGTACGGGCACGCCTGGCGTACGCCCGCGGCGACCCGGCTCGGCCTGATCCCGATCGGGTACGCCGACGGGATACCGCGGCGCGCCGGCAACCGGGCCTGGGTGGCGGTACGCGGGCGCCGGTGCCGCGTGGTCGGTCGGGTTTCGATGGACCAGACGGTGCTGGACCTCGGGCCGATCGACGCGCGCCCGGGCGAGTGGGCCACCGTGTTCGGTCCCGGCGAACACGGCGAGCCGTCCATTGTGGACTGGGCACAGTGGACGGACACGATCCCGCATGAGATCGTCACCGGGATCGGCGACCGGGTGCAGCGGTGACCGGGCGGCTGCGGGTAGCGGTGATCGGCGGTGGGCGCAACTGTGAGCACGAGGTGTCGCTGGCCAGCGCCGCCTCCGCGTACGCCGCGCTGGACCGCGACCGGTACCAGCCGGTGGCCCTGACCATCGGCCGGGACGGCGGCTGGCTGGTCGATGGCCGCGCGGCGGATCTGCTCGCCGCGATCGCGGTGCTGCGCGGCTGCGATGTGGTGCTGCCGCTGGTGCACGGGGTACGCGGCGAGGATGGCAGCCTGGCCGCGCTGTGCGAGTTCGCCGGCGTACCGTATGTCGGCTCCGGGGTCGGGGCCGGCGCGCTCGGCATGGACAAGTGGGCCACCAAACTGGTCGCCGCCTCGGTCGGCGTCGCCACCGCACCCGGCTACCTGGTCAGCGGGGCCGATGAGCCGGGCCGGCCGTGGACCGGCCCGGTCGTCGTCAAGCCGGTACGCGCCGGTTCCAGCCACGGCGTCGCCCTGGTCGCCGACCGGGCGGCCCTGTCGCCGGCGGTCGCCGCCGCGCTGCGGCCCGGCGACCGGGTGCTGGTCGAGCAGGTGGTGGCCGGGCGCGAGATCGACATCGCCGTGCTCGGCTCACCGGCCGGACCGCCGGTGGTCAGCCCCGCGCTGGAGATCGCCGTGGACGGCGTCTTCGACTACGCGGCCAAGTACGGCGGCGGGGCCGAGTTCCGGGTACCGGCGCGGCTGCCCGGGTACCGGCGGCGGGAGTTGGCGGAGCAGGCGGTCGCCGTGTACCAGGCGCTGGGCTGCGCCGGTGTGGCCCGGGTCGACTTCTTCCTCACCGCGGACGGCTGGGTTTTCAACGAGGTCAACACGGCGCCCGGCCTGACCGAACAGTCCCAGGTACCGCGGATGTTCGCCGCCGCCGGGCTCGGCTACTCCCAGTTGCTGGACCGTATGATCGTCACGGCGCTGGCCGGGCCCGGCGACCGGTGGTGAGGATGGCAGGGTGAGCAAGGTACCGATCTGGATCTGGCTGCATGTGCCGGTCGGCCTGCTCGTCGCGCTCTTCGGCATGGGTGAGGTGGGCGGGCTGAGACCCGGCGCCGGACAGTCGCCGTTGCTCGTGTGGTGCCTGGTCGCGATCGCCCTGGGCGCGGCGGTCGCGCTCCATCAGCGACTGCCGGCGGTGGCCCTCGGCCTGATCTGGACGGCCTGCGCGGCGCAGATGCTGGCCGGCATCGACCTGATGCTGGTCAACTTCGCACTGATCGTCGTGGCGTACGGGGTGGCCCGCTACGGATCGGCGGTCACCCTGTGGCTGAGCCTGGTCTCCATCCCGATCGGGTACGCCATCGCGGCGGGCTATCTCCCCGCGCACAGCGTGGAGGTGGTGCACCTGCTGGCGCTTCGCCGGTTCTCCTCCGGCGCCCTGCCGGCCTCGGCGATCTTCGCACTCGCCGCCGCGGCGGCGCTGGTTCTGCCGTGGCTGGTCGGGTTCGCGGTACGGATGCGGGACCGGGCGGTCGCGGCACGGGCGGAGAGCATCCGGCAGGAGCGGGCCCGGATCGCGGCGGAGCAGCAGCGTGCCCAGGCACAGCAGCTCGCCGACATGCGGGACGAACAGGCCCGCCTCGCCCGTGACGTACATGACGTGGTTGGTCACTCGCTGGCGGTGATTCTGGCCCAGGCGGAGTCCGGGCACTACCTGCCCGACGACGATCCGGCGCGGCTGAAGCAGACCATGGCGAACATCGCCGGTTCGGCCCGCAACTCGCTGCGGGACGTACGCGAGATCCTCGCCGCCACCGGGGGCGTGACCGGTACCGGCGGGGAGTCCACCGGCGAGCTCGATCGCCTCATCGACGATGTGCGGGAGGCCGGCGTACCGATCGACGCCACGGTCGTGGGCACCGACCGACCGTTGCCGCCCGACCTCGCCGTGGTCGCCTACCGGGTGCTGCAGGAGATGCTGACCAATACGCTCAAGCACGGCCGCCCCGGCGAGCCGGTGCTGGTGACCCGCCGCTGGGACCACGGCCTGACCATCGAGGTGACGAACACGCCGCTGGCCAGGGCGCCGGATCCGCCACCCGAGCACGGCGCGCCCCGGGAGGGTACGCCCGGACCGGAATTTGGCGTGGCGGGGATGCGGCAACGGCTGAGCAGCGTCCGCGGCACCCTCAGCGTCACGCAGACCGCAGAGACCTACATCGCCCGCGCCTGGCTGCCGACCTCCGGCCGGCTGCGTGAACCGGCGGTACCGGGGCAACCCCAGCCGGCGGTGCCGGGACCATTGCCGTGACGATCAGGGTGCTGCTCGCCGACGACCAGGATCTGTTCCGCTCCGGCATCGCGGTCATCGTCGACGCCCAGCAGGACATGGCGGTGGTCGGCTCGGCGGCCGATGGGATCGAGGCGGTCCGGCTCGCCGAGGAACAGTCGCCGGACGTGGTGCTGATGGACATCCGGATGCCCGAAGTGGACGGTGTCGAGGCCACCCGGCAGCTGTTCGCGCCGGCCCGTACCGCCCGGCGGAGCAAGCCGCTGCGGGTCATCGTACTGACGACCTTCAATCTCGACGACCGTGCCGCCGCGGCGATCCGGCACGGCGCGAGCGGCTTCCTGCTCAAGGACGTCACGCCGGCGATGCTGCTGCACGCCATCCGCACGGTACATGCGGGCAACGCGGTGCTCGCCCCGCGCGACCTGGCAGCCCTGCTGGACGGGCAGTTTCCGGTACCGGCACCGCGGCCGCACGAGTTCACCACGCTCACCGAGAAGGAGCGGGACGTATTCGCGGCGGTCGCCCGGGGACTCTCCAATGTGGAGATCGGCGCGGAGTTGTTCGCCAGCGAGTCGACGATCAAAACCCACGTCGGGGCCATCCTGCGCAAGTTGCGGCTGCGCGACCGGGTCCAGATCGTCGTGTACGCGCACCAGCACGGCCTGGTCGAGCCGGGGCGGTCCGGCCGCTGAGCGCGAGACCGGCCCCGCTGCCAGGAGGTCGCTTGCGCCGCGCAGGGCTCCGACCCGCCGTTGACGCGCGCGCAGCCGGCTACCGTACGCCCTGATCCGTGCCGTGGTGCGGTACGGATCAGGGTCGCTATCGAGGTACCCGTCCCTGGTTCCACCTGCTCTTCGATGCTCTTGGTGTAAGGATGGACGGCGTGGGAACTGCGAAAACTGCGATGCCTGTCATCTCGCCGCTCGCCGGCGAACCGATCAGGCGTGCCGATGCCGGGCGGCTCGCCGGAGTGCTGAAGGCACTTGCCGACCCGGCTCGTCTGCGATTGCTCAGCCTGATCCAGTCCGCTCCGGATGGCGAGGCGTCCGTGACTGACCTCACGGCGCCGCTGGGACTCTCCCAGCCGACCATCAGCCATCACCTCCGGATCCTGACCGAGGCCGGCCTGCTCGACCGCGAGAAGCGGGGCGTCTTCGCGTACTACCGCCTCGTGCCGTCCGCGATCGCGGCGATCGCCGACCTCCTGACGCCGCCGCGCAAGCGGACCCGGAAGGCGGCCCGTTAACGGTCGCGCGGCGTTCAGC
>JAFMQQ010000042.1 GCA_017354595.1 Micromonosporaceae bacterium | reverse complement strand
TGTGTATAAGAGACTGGCGTGGCCGTGCTCGCCGCGCTGCTGTGGTGGCGCCAGCCCGCGACCCGGCCGGTCGGGCTGCGGTTCCTGCCCGCGTACCGGGGCGGGGCGCTCGGCGCACAGGTACTGCGCCATGTCGTCATGCGGGATGACCGACTGCCGGGTCCGGTCCAGCTCCCAGATCGCCTGCGCGGTCGCCTTGCCGCTGGGCCAGGTGGCCACCACCCGCCAGGTGCCGTCGTCGCGCCGGTACGCGTCCCAGGAGATCTTCTCCGCATCGACGCCGTGCTGAGCCAGCCGCCCGTCCACCACCTCGGCGAGCGAGGCGGCGCCCTTGTCGGCGGTGCGCAGCTTGGTGCGGCGGGCGTGCTGCGCCAGCATGGCGCGCTCCTGTAGTACCGGGCCGGCGTAGCGCAGCACCCGGTCGACCGGTACCCCGGCGATGCGGGCCACGTCGTCGGCGGACTCGCCGGCGCGGATGCGGGCCTGGATGTCGCGCGGGGACAGGGCGGCCTCCGCGTCCGCACCGGCGGCGCTGGCTACCCCGGCCGAGACCAGGGAATGGCGCTCGGGCCGGATCGCGGTCTGCAACCGGTCATCGATGGGCAGGGCGAGGAGGCGACCCACCTCGTCGGCGAGCACGAACGCCTGTCCGTCCTCGGAGAGGGCCACGAAGCGCACCGGCCGCATCGTCCGCCTCCATCCTGGGCGCAGCTTGCTGATCTGGGCGCGCCTTGCGGCGCACGCCTCCGGCTGATCCCGGGTCGCCGGCCTTCCGGGTGAGGGTAGCCGCCAGTGCCGGCAGGCGCGACAGGCCACGCCGGAGTGTCAGCCGGAAAGCCGAGCCAGTATGTGGTCGATGCAGGCGGTCAGCGCCTCGACGTCGGCGGGCTCGATCGCCGGGAACAGCGCCACCCGCAGCTGGTTGCGGCCCAGCTTCCGGTACGGCTCGGTGTCCACGATGCCGTTGGCCCGCAGTACCTTCGCCAGCAGCGTGGCGTCCACCGAGGGGTCGAAGTCGATGGTGGCGATCACGTTGGAGCGCAGCGCCGGGTCGGTGACGAAGGGCTGTGCGACCGGGGAGCGCTCGGCCCACCCGTACACGATGGCGGCGCTCTCGGCCGTGCGCTTGGTCGCCCAGGCCAGCCCGCCCTGGCCGAGCAGCCACTCGGTCTGCTGCGCGGCGAGGAAGATGGTGGCCAGCGCCGGGGTGTTGTACGTCTGCTCCAGGCGGGAGTTCTGCACCGCGGTGACCAGGTCGAGGAAGACCGGGATGTACCGCCCGGTGCTCTTGATCGCCTCGGCCCGGGCGAGTGCGGCGGGGGAGGCCAGCGCGACCCACAGCCCGCCGTCGGAGGCGAAGCACTTCTGCGGCGCGAAGTAGTAGACGTCGGTCTCGCTGATGTCCACGTCCAGCCCGCCGGCGGCCGAGGTGCCATCGACGATAGTCAATGCCTCCGGGTCCGCGCCGGTGGGCCGGCTGACCCGTACCGCCACCCCGGTCGAGGTCTCGTTGTGCGGGGTGCAGTACGCGTCGACGCCGTCCTCCGCGACCAGATGCGCGGCGGTACCCGGCTCGGCGCTGCGTACCGACGGCTGCGCGAGGAACGGCGCCGCCTTCGCCGCCTCGGCGAACTTGCCGCCGAACTCACCGAAGCTGGCGAACTGTGCCCAGCTGCGGATCAGGCCGAAGGTGGCGACCTCCCAGAAGGCGGTACTGCCGCCGTTGCCGAGCACCACCTCGTACCCGTCGGGCAGGCCGAACAGCTCGGCGAAGCCGCGCCGCAGCCGGGCGACCTGGTCGCGGACGGTCTGCTGCCGGTGCGAGGTGCCCAGGTAACCGCCGGCGACCTCGGCCAGGGCGGCCACCGCGGCCGGGCGCACCTTGCTGGGGCCGGCACCGAACCGGCCGTCGGCGGGCTTCAACTGATCAGGGATGCGGATGCTGGCAGGGTCGATCGCGGCGTCAGACACGCCGTCCATCATCGCAGCCGGGGTTTCTCAGAAGCCGTGCGGGATCAGGTCCCAGCCCTCCACCGCCTCGGGTGCCCGCGGGCCGGGGCCGACGTACCGGGCGGATGGGCGTACCAGGCGGTGCAGGTTGACCTGCTCCAGGATGTGCGCGCTCCACCCGGCCACCCGGGCGCAGGTGAACATCGAGGTGAACATGTGCGCCGGTACCTCGGCGAAGTCGAGCACCACGGCCGACCAGAACTCCACGTTGGTGGCGAGTACCCGATCCGGCCGGCGGGCGTGCAGCTCCTCCAGCGCCGCCTTCTCCAGCGCCTCGGCCACCTCGAAGCGGGGCGCGCCGAGTTCCCGGGCGGTACGCCGCAGTACCCGGGCGCGCGGATCCTCGGCCCGGTAGACCCGGTGGCCGAAGCCCATCAGCCGCTCGCCGCGGTCCAGCACGCTCTTCACGTACCCCTCGGCGTCGCCGGAGCGCTCCACCTCTTCGATCATCCCGAGTACCCGGGACGGGGCGCCGCCGTGCAGCGGCCCGGAGAGCGCGGCGATCGCCGCGGAGATGCAGGCGGCCGCGTCGGCGCCGGTTGAGGCGCAGATCCGGGCGGTGAAGGTGGAGGCGTTCATGCCGTGCTCGGCGGCGGAGATGAAGTAGGCGTCGACCGCCTTGACGTGCCGGGGGTCGGGGTCGCCCCGCCACCGCTTCATGAACCGCTCGACGATAGTGGCGGCCTTGTCGATCTCCTTCTGCGGTACGGCCGGCAGCCCGAGCCCGCGGGCGGACTGGGCGACGAAGGACATCGCGGTGACGCTGACCCGGGCCAGGTCTTCGCGGACCTGATCGTCGGCGATGTCCAGCAGCTGAGCCAGGCCCCAGTACGGGGCGAGCATGGCGACCGCGGACTGCACGTCCACCCGGATGTCGCCGGAGTGGACGGGTACCGGGAACGGCTCCGCCGGCGGAAGCCCGGGTCCGAACTTCCCATCGACCAGCAGCGCCCACACATTGCCGAAGGAGACCCGACCGATCAGGTCCTCGATGTTGACGCCCCGGTACCGCAGTGCACCTCCCGCCCGGTCGGGCTCGGCGATCTCGGTCTCGAAGGCGACGACGCCCTCCAGCCCGGGCTTGAAATCGGACATCTCGCTCTCCTGGATCTTCAGGTCCTGGCCCTGCCGTCTGGGTGGAACCGGCGGGTGACACCGGCAGTTCGTTGCCATCTTGCCCCGAGGCTGTGCCGAAGGCGACACGGGTACCCGCATGTGTGGGCGCTGGCTGGGAGCGAGGATAGGCCGGTGACAGGAGAGGTGCCCAACCTGGACGTGGCTGCGATGCGGGTCGACTACGGTTCGGCGGAGTTCGATGAACGGAGCGTGGCACCGGACTGGCACACCCAGTTTGGCCAGTGGCTCGCCGACGCCGCGGGCGCGCAGCTACCCGAGCCCAACGCGATGCTGCTCGCCACCGCCGACGCGGCCGGCCGGCCCAGCGCCCGTACCGTGCTGCTGCGCGGGTACGGCACCGACGGCTTCGTCTTCTTCACCAACTACGAGTCGCGCAAAAGCCAGGAACTGGCCGCCAACCCGTACGCCAGCCTGGTCTTCCCCTGGTTCGCCATCCGCCGTCAGGTGGTGGTGACCGGCCGGGTGGAACGGGTCAGCCGGGGGCAGACCGAGGCGTACTTCGCTTCCCGGCCGCGCGAGTCGCAACTGGGCGCCTGGGCCAGTCCGCAGTCCCGGCCGGTACCGGACCGGGCGGCGCTGGACGAGGCGTGGCGCGAAACGGCGCAACGGTTCCCGGAGGGGCAGCCGGTACCGGCGCCGCCGCACTGGGGCGGGTACCGGTTGGCGCCGGAGACGGTGGAGTTCTGGCAGGGGCGCACCGCCCGGATGCACGACCGGCTCCGGTTCCGGCGGACCGGGGACGGTTGGCTGCTGGAGCGGTTGGCCCCGTGACCAGGATTGAGGAGGGTCCGGCGGCCATTGATGATCCGGCGGTAGTCGAGGATCCGGCGGCGGTCGGGGCGCCGGCGGTCGGTTGGTGGCGCCGGATCGCGGTGGATACCAGGCCGTTGCGCCACCTCGCCTTCCGGCGCATGTTCATCGGCAACGCGACCGCGTTCTTCGGGTTCCAGTTCACCGCGGTGGCGGTACCCGTGCAGATGTTCGCGGTGACCCGGTCCAGCCTCTGGGTCGGGTACCTGGGCCTGGCGGCGCTCGTACCTTTGCTGATCTTCGCCCTCTGGGGTGGCGCGCTGGCCGACGCACTCGACCGGCGCCGGCTGCTGCTCGCCGGCGCGCTGCTGATGTGGGCGACCACCCTCGGCCTGCTCACCCAGGCGTTGCTGCGCCTGGACAGCCCGGTGCTGCTGCTGGTGCTGACCGCGCTGCAGGCGGTCGGTGTCGCGGTGACCTCACCGACCCGGGCGGCGATCGTCCCGCGCCTGGTCGGACCGGGCGAGGTGCCCGCCGCCAACACGCTGTTCTTCACCGCCACCACGGCCGCCTCGGTCTTCGGGCCGCTCGGCGCCGGGGTGCTGATCGGGTACGACGTCGCCTGGGCGTACCTGGTGGACGCCGTCACCTTCACCCTGGCGCTGTGGGCCACGCTCCGGCTGCCCGCGCTGCCGCCGGCGGAGAACGGGACAGCCGCTCGTGGCGGCCTGCGCGACGTGCTGTTCGGGCTGCGCTTCATCGGCCGCCATACGCTGCTGATGCTCACCTTCGCCATCGACATCGTGGCCATGGTGCTCGCCTTTCCGCGGGCGCTGTTCCCGGAGGTGGCGCACGAACGCTTCGGTGGCAACGCCGCGGTCGGCTGGCTGTTCGCCGCGATCGCGATCGGTTCGCTGCTGGCCGGGCTCACCTCCGGCTGGATCAGCCGGGTACGCCGGCAGGGGGTGGCGCTGGTACTCGCCGTGGTCGGCTGGGGTCTCGCGGTGGCAGCGGCCGGCCTGGCGCGCCAGTTGTGGCTGTGCATCCTGCTGCTCGCCGTCGGCGGGGCGGCCGACCTGGTCAGTTCGGTGTACCGGCAGACGATCCTGCAGACCTACGCCCCGGACGAGTTGCGCGGCCGGATGCAGGGCGTCTTCACGGCGGTGGTCGCCGGCGGGCCGCGCCTGGGCGACCTGCGAGCCGGTGGCATGGGCGCGGCGGTCGGCGCCGGTACCGCCTGGGTGACCGGTGGCCTGGCGGCGAGTGCGGTCGCGGTGTGCCTGCTTGTCGCCTTCCCGGTGTTACGCCATTACACCGGCGGCGGCCGGCCGGCGAATCCGGAGAGTTAAGGTCGCGGCATGACGAAGATCGGTTCACCGTCGGGTACCCAGTGGGTGCTGCGCCGGGCGGGCGACGAGGCGGTCGTGGTCGAGGTCGGCGGCGGGCTGCGGTCCTATCGGGTGGCCGGGCAGGAGATCATCGACGGGTACGCCGACCACGAGCTGTGCCCCAGCGGCGCGGGTCAGGTCCTGGCCCCGTGGCCGAACCGGATCCGCGACGGGCGCTACACCTTCGGCGGTACCGACCACCAGTTACCGATCACCGAGCCGGAGCAGGGCACCGCGTCGCACGGGCTGGTGCGCTGGCTGCCGTGGCAGGCGGTCGAGGTGGAGACCGACCGGGTGCTGCTCGCCACGGTGCTGCCGGCACAGCCCGGGTACCCGTGGACGCTGGCGCTGACCACCGAGTGGTCGCTGGGCGAGGACGGGCTGCGCGCGGAGCACACCGCGACCAACCGGTCCGACCAGCCCTGCCCGTTCGGCCTGGGCACCCACCCGTACCTGCGCATCCCCGGCGTACCAACCGACGAACTGGTGCTGTCGGTACCGGCGGCGAGCCGGCTGCTGCTCGACTCCCGGCTGTTGCCGGTCGGGGTGGAACGGCTGGCCGGTGGCGACCACGACTTCCGTACCCCGCGCCGGATCGGTGCCACGGTGCTGGACACCACCTTCGGCGATGTGGCGGCGGGTGCCGGTACCGTCGGAATCTCCACTGTGGACGGAGCTGAGGTGGCGGTCTGGGCGGACGCCGCGTTCTGCTGGTGGCAGGTCTTCACCGCGGACACGCTGGCCGGCGGGCGGCGCCGGCGCAGCGTGGCGGTGGAGCCGATGACCTGCCCGCCGGACGCGTTCAACTCGGGGCGGGACCTGGTCACCCTGGAACCGGGCCAGGCCTGGCGCGGCGGCTGGGGTATCCGGGCGAAGCTGGTCTAGCGATGGAGTTCGAGGCGGTGGTACGCCGCCGGCGGATGGTGCGCAACTACGACCCGCAGCGCCCGGTACCGGAGCCGGTGCTGCAGCGGCTGCTGGATCTGGCGATCCGCGCCCCGTCGGCCGGCTTCTCGCAGGGCTGGGGGTTCCTGGTGCTGACCGAGCCGGCCGACCGGGACCGGTTCTGGTCCGCCACGGCGCAACCGGGACAGCCGCCGGACGCCTGGCTGACCGGGATGCGCCGGGCGCCGGCGATCGTCGTGGCGCACGGCAACCGGGACATATACCTCGACCGGTACGCGGCGGAGGATAAGGGCTGGACCGACCGGGACGAGGCGCGCTGGCCGGTGCCGTACTGGTACATCGACGCCGGCTTCGCCAGCCTGCTGATCCTGCTCGGCGCGGTCGACTCCGAGTTGGGCGCCTGCTTCTTCGGCATCCCACCGGAGCGCATCCCGGACTACCGGGCGGCGTTCGAGGTGCCCGGGGCGTACACCCCGATCGGGGCGGTCTCGCTCGGCTATCCGGCGCCGGACCGCCGCTCGCCGTCGCTGCGCCGGGGTCGCCGCCCGGTCGCCGAGGTGGTGCACCGGGGCCGCTGGGCCGGCTGATCGGCCCGGCGGGCGCCACAACTTCATTGAAGTTGTGGCGCTGCGGCGCAGCCCAAGCCACAACTTCAATGAAGTTGTGCCAGGCCCGGCGGTCGGTTGGGTCGCGTCGGAGTTACCCAGGTGTCGCACCGTGTCGCTATTCTGGGGCACCGGGGAGTGCGGCACCCTGCGCACATGGGAGGGGAGCGACCCGCGTGATCTTCAAAGCCGTCTCCGACGGCGCGCCCTACCCGGCGCACGGTCTGAGCATGAAGGAGTGGTCGGAGATCCCGCCACGGCCGGTCCGGCTGGACCAGCTCATCACCACCAAGCGGGAGTTGGCCCTGGATCGGCTGCTGGCCGAGGACTCCACCTTCTACGGCGACCTGTTCCCCCATGTCGTCCAGTGGAACGGCGGGCTCTACCTGGAGGACGGCCTGCACCGCGCGCTGCGCGCCGCGCTCCAGCAGCGCACCTCGATCCACGCCCGGGTGCTGGCGCTGACGTGATGGATCGGGCTTGATGGATCGGCTTGACATCCTCCAGTTGGACGCGCTGCACACCGAGGAGGAGCGGCAGATCCGCGACGTGGTACGCCGCCTCGCCGACGACCGGATCCGGCCGCACATCGCCGACTGGTACGAGGCCGGCCGGTTGCCGGCCCGGGAACTGGCCAAGGAGTTCGGCTCGCTCGGACTGCTCGGCATGCACCTGTCCGGCTACGGCTGCGCCGGCGCGTCGGCGGTGGCGTACGGGCTGGCCTGCCTGGAACTGGAGGCGGCCGACTCCGGGGTACGCAGCCTGGTCAGCGTGCAGGGGTCGCTGGCGATGTACGCGATCTGGCGGTACGGCTCGGAGCAGCAGAAGCTCGACTGGCTGCCCCGGATGGCGACCGGCGAGGCGATCGGGTGCTTCGGGCTGACCGAGCCCGACCACGGCTCCGACCCGGCCGGGATGGCGACCGGCGCGCGGCGGGACAACGGTGACTGGATCCTCTCCGGTACCAAGATGTGGATCACGAACGCGCCGGTCGCCGACGTGGCGGTCATCTGGGCCCGCACCGACGAGGGGATCCGCGGCTTCCTGGTGCCCGCCGAGTCTCCCGGCTTCACCGCGCGGGAGATCGCGCACAAGATGTCGCTGCGTGCCTCGGCGACCGGGGAGATCGTGCTGGACGGCGTACGGCTGCCCGACTCGGCGCGGCTGCCCGAGGCGGTCGGCCTGCGCGCCCCGCTCTCCTGCCTGACCCAGGCGCGGTACGGCATCGTCTGGGGTGCGCTGGGCGCGGCCCGGGACTGCCTGCGCACCGCCCTGGACTACGCGGTCGCCCGGCCACAGTTCGGCCGGCCGATCGGCGGCTTCCAGCTGACCCAGGCCAAGCTCGCCGACATGGCGCTGGAGCTGCAGAAGGGGTACCTGGTGGCGCTGCACCTGGGCCGGCTGGCCGAGGCCGGAGCGCTGCGGCCGGAGCAGGTCAGCCTGGGCAAGCTGAACAATGTGCGGGAGGCGCTGGCGATCGCCCGGCAGTGCCGCACCATCCTGGGGGCGAACGGTATCTCCGCCGAGTATCCGGTACTCCGGCACGCCAACAACCTGGAGAGCGTGCTCACCTACGAGGGGACGTCGGAGATCCATCAACTGGTCATCGGCCAACACCTGACCGGCTTGTCAGCTTTCTCCTGATCCATCGACAGCGGGTTTTATCCTGGGAACCCGATGGGTACACCGGATACTCACCGACCGCGTGCGACGAGAGGGCGTGCACCATGTCCGAACCGACGCCGGAGCAGAGTGAACAGTTCGCCCGGGGCCGGGTGGCGCACAGCGACCTGCACCCGACCGCTGAGCTGCCGATGGCACGCGCCGGTGAGGTGGATACCGGTACCGGCTGGCCCGAGGATGCGGCGCAGCGCGAGCAGACGACGCTACGGGTACGCCCAACCGCCGCCGACTCCGACGACGGCGAGTACGCCGAAGTGCAGCGCCGCCCGGGGCGGCGCGGCGGCTGCCTGTTCTGGATCGCCGGGATGCTCGCCATCGTGGTGGTGCTGGCGCTGGGCGCCCGGCTGGCCGGCTTCTGGCCACATCTGCAGAACCCGTTCGGGTCGAAGAAGACCGACCGGTCCGGCCCGACCCTGCTGCTGTCCATCCAGGACCTCAGCCAGTTCGTTGCGGCCAGCGGCAACTTTCAGGTCGTCATCGATGTGCAGAAGGACCAGAAGTATATCCCGGATGTAGTCGTCAACGACCGCACGCTCTTCGTCGCCGCTGGAACCGTCGACGCCTACGTCGACTTCACCAATATCGGCAATGGCGACGTCATCGACTCTGTGGACCACAAGTCCGCGGCGATCCAGCTGCCCGCGCCGCAGCTGAAGCCGGCCGCTCTGGACCAGGGTCGCAGTTACGTCTTCGCCGAGCAGCGCGGCATCTGGAACCGGATTACCAGCGTCTTCAACAACGACCCGAACCGGATGCAGGAGCTGTACCAGTACGGCGTGCAGAAGATCGACGAAGCGGCGAAGGCGAGCGACCTCGCCCAGCGGGCGCAGGACAACACGACCAAGATGTTGGTGCAGCTGCTGCACTCGCTGGGGTATACGCAAATTAGCGTGAAATTTGCCAATCCCTGATCGGGTACCCGTGGACCGGCGGGTTGCCTCGGTCGGACGGGTTGCGGTGGCGTCGCGCACATGGATGTAATAAGGCCCGTAACACAACCAACATCAAACGTTTACCCGATGGGCAAGTACCTCCGGGTTCGTCACAGTACAGGACTCAGGGCTATCTAGGGTTTGACCGTTCCGGCGCTGCGGCCGCCCTAGGCGTTTCCCGATTTGCTGGCTGGCTGTGCGGGAGGTGACGGGGTGGCCACCGTCGCGCTCAAGGACGTCACCAAAGTGTTCGGAGACGGTACGGTCGCCGTCGACGACCTGACGCTGGATGTGACCGACGGCGAGTTCATGGTGCTGCTGGGTCCCTCCGGCTGTGGCAAGTCGACGGTGCTGCGCATGGTTGCCGGGCTGGAGGAGCTCACCTCGGGCGTCATCCTGCTCAACGGGCAGCTCGCCAACGACCTGCCACCACGGGACCGCTCGGTCGCCATGGTCTTCCAGGACTTCGCGCTGTACCCGCACATGTCGGTGAGCGAGAATATCGGCTTCCCACTGCGACTGTCCGGTGTGGACTCCGCGCCGCGGGCGGAGCGGGTGGCCGACGTGGCGAGCGCGCTGGGCATCGCGGATGTGTTGAACCGCAAGCCGAACCAGCTCTCCGGCGGCCAGCGGCAGCGGGTGGCGATGGGCCGGGCGATCATCCGT
Source organism: Micromonosporaceae bacterium (assembly GCA_017354595.1). Lineage (GTDB taxonomy): Bacteria > Actinomycetota > Actinomycetes > Mycobacteriales > Micromonosporaceae > DATEJJ01. The sequence goes on along the minus strand of JAFMQQ010000042.1, from coordinate 1,478 downwards.
AGCCCGGGACTGTTCCTTATGGACGAACCTCTGTCCAACCTGGACAGTGGGCTGCGCGCCGAGCTGCGCGCGGAGATCTCCACCCTGACCCGGGAGCTCGGCGTCACCACCATCTACGTCACGCACGACCAGGCCGAGGCGCTGACCATGGCCGACCGGGTCGCCATCCTGCGCCGCGGGGTACTGCAGGATGTCGGTACCCCCACCCAGGTGTACGGGCGCCCGGCGACGCTGTACGTCGCCGCGTTCCTCGGCGCGCCGCGGATGAACCTGCTCGAAGCGCAGGTCTACGTCCACCTCGACCGGCATATCGCCTTACACATCGGCGAGCAGGTGCTCTACGTACCCTGGAACGACCTGCGCGCCCGAGCCCTCGCGCACTATCACGGCGAGCAGGTCGTGGTGGGCATGCGGGCCGAGGCGCTCACCCCGGTGCCGATCGACACCGAAGGCGAGGTGTTGCGCGGCCGGATCCGGTACCTGGAGCACCACGGACACGAGACGTTGGCGTTTCTGGACATCGGCGCGTACGCGGTGGTCGTCGACGAGCTGGCGGGCGGGCCGGCACCGGTACCCGGCCAGCGTGCCTCCCGCCGGTTCGCCGGGCTGGTGCGCCGGGCGACCGGCCGGGCGTTCGCCAGCGCGAGCGCCAATGGCGCCTCGGGTCATGCCGTACCGGCGCAGGCCGGACCGGGTCACGCCGGGGCGGGCCAGGCGCGGCAGCAGGGCGGTGTCTTCGGCGACCCCGGGCGCCACCACCGGCGCCCGGCCGAACTTGCGGTACGGCTGGCGCCCTACCCGGCGATCAACAACGGGCACCCGCTCGCGGTGTCGGTACGCATGGATGCCCTGCACTTCTTCGACGAGCGCGGCAACCGGATCGACGTCGGCTGGCGCTAAGCGGTCCACTAGGCTTCGGCGGGTGTCACGCCTGCTCGATCGTGCCCGCGAGATCGCGGAGGAGGTCCTCTTCCCGGCCTCGCTCGCGGTCGACGCCGCCCCCCGGGTACCCGCGACGCAGCTGGACCTGCTCGCCGCCGAAGGCTTCTACGGCATGGCGGGGCCCGCTGGTCCGGACTTCACCACCGCGTGCCGGATCGTCGAGGAGCTGGCCAGCGGCTGCCTCACCACCACCTTCGTCTTCCAGCAGCACCACGGCACGGTACGCGCAGTGGCGACCAGTAGCACGCCCGGGCTCGCCGGCGCGTGGCTGGAACCGTTGTGCCGCGGGCAATCCCGGGCCGGCACGGTACAGGCGGCGCTACGCCCCGGCCCGCCCTCGGTGCGGGCGCGCGGGGTGGACGGCGGCTACCTCTTCGACGGTGCGGCGCCGTGGGTCAGCGGTTGGGGCATGGTGGACGTACTGCACACGGCGGGACGGGACGAGCAGGACACGCTGCACTGGGCCCTGCTGGATGCGCGGCCGGGGCCGACGCTCTCGGTCGACCCGGTGCGGCTGGTCGCGGCGAACGCGAGTG
>JAFMQQ010000310.1:4309-4733 GCA_017354595.1 Micromonosporaceae bacterium | reverse complement strand
CCAGGCGGGTGCGCCCTGCTCGGGCGCGGTCGGTGCCGCGGCCGGCCGGCGCCGTACCGCCACCAGCAGCACCAGCAGGACCAGCCAGGCCGCCCCGCCCACACCGGCGGTGCGCTCGATGAACCGCTGCTGTCCCCGGATACCCGCCTGCCTGGCGGCGAGCAGGTCGTCCAGCGCGTACAGCAGCCGGTGGGCCAGCGGTACCGCCGCGGTGAAGACCTGATGTGCCCCGGTGGCCAGGTTCGCGGCGTCCACCGCACCGGCGAGCTGGGTGAGCATGGTCGGGGGTGCGAATGCGTCCACCGCCGCCCGGAAGGTGTCCAGCGGCTGCGCGACCGAGATACCGAGCTCGCTGTCGTCGGTCGCGTTGACGGCCTTGTTCACGCCGGCGGTGACCGCCTCGCCGTCGGTGGCCACGCTGTAG
>JAFMQQ010000310.1:0-4299 GCA_017354595.1 Micromonosporaceae bacterium | reverse complement strand
CGCCCCCCCCCCGCCCGGATCGCGTCGTCGCCCTGTAGCTGGCTGCTGCCGGCCAGCGCGACCAGGTCGGCGGCGCGACCGGCGTTGACGATGGCGTCGGGCAGCTGCACCACCGCGGCGACCATGACGTAGTACGAGTCGAGGTCCTGGTCGTGGATCAGCCGCGAGTCGTCGCCTACCTGCCGGAACAGGTCGATACTCAGCGCCATCACGTCGGTGTATGTCTGGTACGCGCTGCGGCCGGTGGAGCCGCCGGTCAGTGCCGCGTCGATCCGGCCGCGCAGGTCGCTGAAGCGCTGCCTGGCGCCGAGTGCCTGGCCCACCTGCCGGTCGGCGGAGGCGACCGCGTCCACCGCGCTGCGTACCGCGGCCGCGTCGACCCGGTCACCGCGTACCGCGGCCGACTGTGCGTCGCCCAGTTCGCCGATCAGCGCCATCATCGGGTGCAGGTACACCACGCCCTGCCGCTCGGCGACGGCGATCGTGGCCGCCGAGCCGATGTCCACCCAGGACCGTCGCTGCACTTCGGCGAAGGCGCCGACGGCGACGAGCGACGCGACGATCATGGCGAGTACGCGAAGGGTCCGCGCGGTGCCATGACGCTGACCGCTGTGTGGCACAGGTGCTTCCTCCCCCTCGTGGTAGCCGGCACCACCCCGGTGGGCATGTCTGCACGCTCTGGCCGGCTCGACGGCCGCGGCGCGCCGGAGCCGCGAGTCAACTTTTTCGGTGACACCGTGACCATGGCGCTGGGTCATCCGCAATAGTCGATCGGGCGGTTTTGCCGGCGGGGTGGGTGAACTCGGCACGGCCTGTCGGGTCGGCTCGGCGGCCGTCGTCGGGTAGGCCGGCCGCCGGTGGCCGCCGAAAGTGGTTGCCGGCCTTGACGTCGGACCGTACCGTTCAAGTCCGACCCGGCAAAGCATGTCACCCAACGGGAGCAGCCAGTGACGCATCGACTTGTCGCGCGCCGGCTTGTCGCGCGCCGGCCTGGCATCCAGCTACCCGCTGCGAAAGCCGCCGGTGGCTTCGGCATGCTGCCCGGGCGGTGGCGCGGCTAGCCCGACCCGCCAGCACCGACAGCGCCGCCCACCCACCGGGGACCGGGCGGCTTTCTTCATGCTAGTCCACTGTGGACTGTCCGGGACAGGAACACACGGAAGGGAGGCCGGATGGAGATCCTGCTCTCCGGCATTGTCGGATCCACCGCGTACGGGCTGGCCGGTCCGCAGTCCGATGTGGACCGGCTGGGCGTGTTCGCCGCGCCCACCGTGGCGTTGCACGGCCTGCACCCGCCGGCGGAGTCGGTGGTGACGACCAGGCCGGACCGCACCCTGCATGAGGCGGCCAAGTGGTGCCGCCTGGCGCTGTCCAGCAACCCGACCGCCGCCGAGCTGGTGTGGCTGCCCGAGCAGCTGTACGAGGTGCGCACCGAACTGGGCGACCAGCTGATCGCCATCCGCTCGGCCTTCCCGTCGGCGAAGCGGGTCCGGGACGCGTACCTCGGCTACGCGAGCCAGCAGTTCCACCGGCTGGCCGCCCGTGGCGACGGATCGTTCGGCTCGGACCTGCGCAACCGGACCGCCAAGCACGCCCGTCACCTGGCCCGGCTGGTCCACCAGGGACTGGAGCTGTACACCACCGGCGAGGTGCACGTCCGGCTTGCCGATCCACAGTGGTTCCTCGACTTCGGCGAGCGGGTCGCCGGTGGCGACCTGGATGCGGCCCGGTCACTGCTCGACGACGCCGGGCAGAAGTTCGACACGGTCCGGACGCCGCTGCCGGACAAGCCCGACGAGGCGAGCGTCGAGGCCTGGCTGCTGCGGGTACGCGCCGCACACCTTGACACCGAGTGGAGGCGACATTGACCGACATCAAGCTGGATGAGCTGTTCCCGGCCGCCGCGCTCGGGCGGGCTCTCGCCGACGGGTACGTGCGCCGCCAGCTGCACCCGACGCTTCCGCTGGCGATCCTGAACTACACCGCGAAGGCGGCGTACACCGGCGCCTGGGACGAGGTGACGCTGACCTGCCGGGGTCTGGTGGTGGACAACGACACCGGTCGGGTGGTGGCCCGTCCGTTCCGCAAGTTCTTCAACTACGGCCAGGCGGGCGCGCCGCAACTCGACCTGGGCTGCCCCGCGACGGTGACCGACAAGGTGGACGGGTCGCTGGGCATCAGCTACCCGACCGGCGACGGTTGGGCGGTGGCGACCCGTGGTTCGTTCGCCTCCGACCAGGCCGTCCACGCCAGCGCGGTGCTGCGGTCACGGTACGCCGGATGGTCGCCGCCGCCCGGGTTCACCGTCCTGTTCGAGGTGGTGTACCCCGGCAACCGGGTGGTCTGCGACTACGGCGACCTGGACGACCTCGTGCTGCTGGGCGCGGTCGAGGTCGCCACCGGCCGGTCGTACGGGCCGGCGGCGGTACCGGACTGGCCGGGACCGGTGGTGCCGGTGCTGCCGTACCGGTCCCTCGCGCAGGCCCTGGCCGCGCCGCCCCGGCCGGGCGCCGAAGGTCTGGTGGTCCACCTCGCTACCACCGACCAGCGGGTCAAGATCAAGCAGGAGGAGTACGTCGCGCTGCACCGGATCGTGACCGGGCTCAATGCCCGCGCCGTGTGGGAGCACATCTCGGCGCAGACAACTGCCGAGGGGCAGGGCATCGACCACTTCGTGGAGTCGTTGCCGGATGAGTTCCACGGCTGGGTGTGGCAGGTCGTCGACGCGCTCACCGGACAGGTCGAGCGGCGGGCGGCGCAGATCGCGCGGGCGTACCGGGATCTGGTCTGCGACCTGCCGGAGGGCTGGACCCGTAAGGACTTCGCCCTGGCCGCGGCGACCGACCCGCTGCGCTGGGCGCTGTTCGCCACGCTGGACGGCAAGGACATCCGGCCGGCGTTGTGGCGTGAGGTGAAGCCGGAGGCAGACTGGACGCCGTCCGGCCGCAGCTACACCGAAGACACCGCGTGAAGAATCGGGAACACCGCATGACAAAGCTGATCGTGACCCGGGGCCTGCCCGCCTCCGGAAAGACGACCCGGGCCCGGGCGTGGGTCGCCGAGGATCCGCTGCGCCGGTCCCGGGTCAACCGGGACGACCTGCGGCAGATGCTGCACGACAGCGCGTACCTGCAGCGGCCCGGCAACCAGAGCACCGAGCGGGCGGTGCTGGCCGTGCGCGACGCGGTCATCTCCGGCCTGCTGCGCCGCGGCGTGGACGTGGTCAGCGACGACACCAACCTGGCCGCCCGCACGGTACGCGACCTGCGCCGGCTGGCCACCGCCGCCGCGGCACAGTTCGAGGTATGGGACCTCACCGATGTCCCGTACCAGGAGTGTGCCCGCCGCAACGCGCTGCGGGAGGGCCGGCAGCGGGTACCGGATGAGGCACTGCTGGACATGTACACCCGGTACCTTCAGGGCCGGCAGCACCCGCTGCCAGTGGCAGAACAGCCGGCCGCAGAAGCCACCGCCGGCGCGGTACCCGCCGTGTACCGGCCGGATCCGGCGCTACCGGCGACGGTTCTGGTCGATGTGGACGGTACTGTGGCGTTGATGAACGGCCGGTCCCCGTTCGACGAGAGCCGGGTACACGAGGATCTGCCCAACACGCCGGTCATCACCGCGGTTCGGGCGATGCAGGCCGCCGGGCACGAGGTCGTGTTCTGCTCCGGGCGTACCGAGCAATGCCGGACGGCCACCGAGAAGTGGCTCGCCGACCACGTCGCGGTGGGGTACGCGGCCCTGTACCTGCGACCGGTCGGGGACTCCCGCAAGGATGCCGTGGTCAAGACGGAGATCTTCGAGCGGCACATCCGGGATGTGTACCGGGTCGTCTGCGTCTTCGACGACCGGCGCCAGGTGGTGGAGGCCTGGCGCAGCCTCGGGCTGACTGTGTTTCAGGTGGCGCCCGGCGACTTCTGACGGGGTGTCGCGCGAAAGTGTCGGCCCGGCCTGGTAGAAGCTGTACTGACCCCGCAGTGCACCATTGACCCGGGAAGGAGGTCCGCATGGTGACCAGGACCGCCGAGCCGGGACTGTCCACAGAGGATGTCGAGGGGATCCGGGAGGCGTTGGCCGCCGGCCGCAGGCCGAGGGTGGTATTCACTGAATCCGCCGGGCAGATGGCCGGACAGAGCGGCCACGTGGTCGCGCTGACCGACCCGGACGGCAGCGAAGACTTCGTCGTCGTCCAGTTCGGCAACGACGAACTCCCCTTCTCCCCCATCGATGTGGCGCTCCCGCCCCGCCAGCCCGCCCGGCGGGCACCCGTACCGCCACCGGCCGGCACGGCCGCCC
>JAFMQQ010000309.1 GCA_017354595.1 Micromonosporaceae bacterium | reverse complement strand
GCCCCGGGCAGGCGGCGCCTGGCGGCGACGTGCCTGGCGGCGACGGAACGGGTGGCGACGGACGCGGTGGCGACGGGACGGGTGGCGACGAGGTGGCTCGGCGGTGGGCGCGGGAGGTGGACCTGCTGCTGGCCGAGCGCGCCCGGCTCGCGGTGGACCCGCAGGCGCCGGTGCCGGTACAGCTGCCCGACCATCTCTCCGTGTCCCAGCTGGTGGCGCTGCGGCGTGATCCGCAGGAGGTGGCCCGCGGTCTGCGCCGCCCCCTGCCGACCCGGCCCGACCGGCACGCCCGCCGGGGTACGGCGTTCCACGCCTGGCTCGAGCACCGGTTCGGTGCGCAGGAGCTGCTCGACCTCGACGATCTGCCCGGCGCCACCGACGAGACCGCCACCCTGGACGACGCGGAGACCACCCGAGGCGGCGACGCCGCGCTGGCCGAGTTGCGGGAGCGCTTTCTGGCCAGCGAGTGGGGTGCCCGTACCCCGGCGCGGGTCGAGGTTCCCTTTGCCAGCACGGTCGGTGGGGTGGTGGTACGCGGCCGGATCGACGCGGTCTTCGCCGATGGCGACGGGGGGTACGAGGTGGTCGACTGGAAGACCGGCCGGCAACCGGCGCCGGGTCGGGAGGCGGACGCGGCCGCCGTACAGCTGGCCGCGTACCGGCTGGCCTGGGCCGAGCTGGCCGGGGTACCGGTGGAGAGCGTGAGCGCCGCATTCCACTACGTACGCGACGGCGTGACGGTACGCCCGGCCGACCTGCTCAGCGCGGCCGAACTTGCCGCCCTGGTGAACGGTTTGCCCGAGGTCAACGTGTCGGCTGTTGAACCTGACGTGCCGTGAGACACTTGCCGAAGATGTCCGAGAGCGTGAACACACCCAACCCGTGGTCCAGGTCTGGCTCCGACGACGGGTCTTCGGTCATGGTCGCGTACTCCCCGTCTCCTCCCAGCCCGGATCCACCGCCCAGCCGCGGCAGCGAGCCGATCGAGCTGGGCTCGACCTGGTCCCGGTCGGGTGCGGTGACCATGTTGGGCAGCGAGCCGGGCGAGCCAGATGTGATCGAGTTCGGTGGACCGCGCAAGCCCCGGAGCCCGCGCCGCACGCTGATGTGGTTCGGCGGTGTCGCGGCAGCGGTGATCGCGGTCGGGGTGGTCGTCCTGCTCGCGATGAGCATGACCGGCGCCGGTCCGCTGCACCACAACGCATCCGGGCCGCCCAACGTGCTGGCCCCCCTCGCCAAGGCGTGCCCGCCGCCGACCATCGACGCGCAGCATCTCCCGCCGGCGCCACCGCCACCGCCGGGCCCGCGTACCGTCGATGCCGACTCGGGCATCTCCTATGCGCGTTACGGCGCCCCGTGGATCCCGTGGGACACCGTCTGGAACGCCGGCGATCTGCAGGTCCGGTACGGCGTCGGGCAGCACTTCGTCACCGAGATCTACACCGACGAGACCGGTGCCGCCAACGACTACCACGCCTCGATCCTGTCCGGCTCGGTGCCGGCCGCGGAGAACGACGCGCTGACCCTCGACCTGAAGTGCACCGGGCACCAGGTGCTCGCGGATGTTCGCCGGTCCTACTACCCGAATCCGAACCAGATGGACATGATGCGGGACGAGCTGACCACGCTCGGCGGGCGCCCGGCCTGGGTCGGCAAGTTCCGGCTGCACTTCCATGCGCAGGGCCTGAAGGCGACCAGCGAACTGGTCGGCCTGGCGCTGATCGACGTGGGCAGGCCGCGCGCGGCGGTCCTCTACGTCTCGATCCCGAACACGGTCAACCAGTACGATCCGCTCGCCGACCAGGTACTCGACTCGGTCCGCCCGACCTGAGCCGGCTACCTGGAGCACCCGGCCGGCCGACCTGAGCTATGGTCGGCAGCGTGTCTGCTCGTAGCACCGCAGTCAAGATCCCATCCACCAGGTATCCGGTCGAGCGGATCACCCTGCCCAACGGGCTGCGGGTGGTGCTCACCCCGGACCGGTCCGCGCCGGTGATCGGCGTCGCCGTCGTGTACGACGTGGGCATCCGGTCCGAGCCCGAGGGGCGTACCGGCTTCGCCCACCTCTTCGAGCACCTGATGTTCCAGGGCTCCGGCAGCCTGGAGAAGCTGGCGCATTTCCGGATCGTGCAGGGTTCGGGCGGCACCTTCAACGGCTCCACCCACCTCGACTACACCGACTACTTCGAGACGCTGCCGGCCAACGCCCTGGAGCGCGCGCTGTTTCTTGAGGCCGACCGGATGCGCGGCCCCCGGCTGACCGAGGAGAACCTGCGCAACCAGGTGGACGTGGTCAAGGAAGAGATCCGAGTCAATGTACTGAACCGGCCCTACGGTGGCTTCCCGTGGCTGAAGCTGCCGCCGGTGATGTTCGACACCTTCCCGAACGCGCACGACGGGTACGGCTCCTTCGGTGATCTGGAGTCGGCGACGGTGGCCGATGCGCAGAGTTTCTTCGAGCGGTACTACGCGGCCGGCAACGCGGTGCTCGCGGTCTCCGGCGACATCGATACCGCTACGGCAACCGCCTTGGTGGAGCGGCATTTCGGCGACGTACCGGCGCGACCGGCGTCGCAACGCCCCAGCTTCACCGAGCCTGACCTCAGCGCCGAGCGGCACGAGTCCTATGTGGACAATCTGGCGCCGCTGCCGGCGGTGGCGAGCGCGTGGCGGGTACCGCACCCGGTCGAGGACTTCGCCGGCTACCTGCCCTACGTGGTGCTCGCCGAGGTGCTGACCGACGGCGACGCGTCCCGGTTGGTGCAGCGCCTGGTGCAGCGGGACCGCACGGCGACCAGCATCGGTGGCTACATCGGTTTCCTCGGCGAGCCGTACGAGGTGCGTGACCCGACCGCCCTGATCCTGCAGGCGCACCTGCCCGCCGAGGGCGAGGTGGAGAAGGTACTCGATACCGTCGCCGAGGAGTGCGACCTGATCGCCACCGACGGGCTGGCCGATGGGGAGCTGGCCAGGACCCAGGCGCGGATGGCGACCCACCTGCTGCGGGAGACCGACGCGGTGCTCGGCCGCGCGCTGCGGATGGCGGTACTGGAGCAGCAGCGCGGGGATCCGGGCCTGATCAACGAACTGCCGCGGCTGATCGGCGAGGTCACGCAGGAGCAGGTGGTCGCCGCCGCGGCGGCCCTGCGCGCCGACCGGCGCGCGACTGTTGAAGTGCAGCCGGGGAGGAGCGCGTGACGCACACACTGCCCGAGCTCGGGCCGACCCACGAGCTGACCCTGCCACCCGAGGGGGAACAGGCGTTCGGCAACGGCCTGACCGTGATCGCGATCCGGCGGCCGTCGGTACCGCTGGTCGAGGTGCGGCTGCGGGTACCCTTCGCCCGGGCCGAACTCGCGCCCGCCGCGCTGCTGACCCAGACTCTCTTCTCCGGTACCAGTGAGCTGTCCACTGTGGATATCGCGGCGGAGATGCAGAAGGTGGGCGGCGCGCTGGGAGCCACAGTGGACCCGGACCGCCTGCTGGTGACCGGCAACGCGCTGGCCGACGGCCTGCCCCGGCTGCTGGAGATCCTCGCCCAGGTGCTCGGCGATGCGGCATACCCGGCCGATCAGGTCGCCATCGAGCGGGACCGGCTGGTCGACCAGATCCAGGTGGCGCAGAGCCAGCCGGCGCACCTGGCCCGGGTGGCCCTGCTGAAGCGGATGTACGGCGACCACCCGTACGCGGTCCAGACGCCGCAGCCGGAACAGGTGAAGGAGGTCGAGCCGGACGCACTGCGGGCACTGCACCGGCAGCGGCTGCACCCGGCCGGGGCGACCCTGGTGCTGGTCGGGGATTTCGACGCGGATACCGCGATCGGTGCGGCGCAGACCGCACTCTCCACATGGGACGGTGGCGGTGAACCCGCGGAACTGCCGCCCGCCCCGGCACTGGCGCCCGGCCCGCTGACCCTGGTCGACCGGCCCGGCTCGGTCCAGTCCTCGCTGCGGATGGCGCTGCCGGCGGTACCCCGGACCCACCCCGACCACGCCGCGGTTCAACTGGCGAACCTCATCTTCGGTGGCTACTTCTCCTCCCGCTGGGTGGAGAACATCCGCGAGGACAAGGGTTACACCTACGGGCCGCATTCGGTGATCGAGCACGCGGTCGCCGGTACCTCGCTGGTCGTCTCCGCCGAGGTGGCGACCGAGGTGACCGCGCCGGCGCTGCTGGAGACCTGGTACGAGTTGGGCCGCATCGCCAGCCTCCCGCCCGCGCCGCAGGAGCTGGAGCAGGCGCGACAATACGCGCTGGGCACCCTGCAGCTGGGCATGTCCACCCAGGCCGGGCTGGCCGGGCTGGCCAGCACCTACGCCGGGTACGGGCTGCGCCTGCCCTGGCTGGCCGAGCACGCCGCCCGGCTGGCTGCGACGACCCTGGACCAGGTGGCCGCCGCGGCCGCCACCTACCTCGCCCCGGCGCGGGGTGTGACCGTGGTGCTCGGCGACGCCGACCGGGTGGAGGCGTCGGTCTCCGGCCTGTCCGGCATCGAGCGCAAGCCGGTCGACTGAGGTGGTGCAGTCACGGGTACCGGCGCCCCGGGTACCGCCACTGGCCCACTCGGCGCTGCGCCGGATGGCGCACCGGCGTACCGACACCGCGTGGCTTGCGGCCGCGTGGCAGCGGGCGAAGGTACTGGTGGTCGAGGCGGGCACGCCCAGCTCCGCCTGCCTGCTGCTCGACGGTCACCTGCTGCTGGTCGACCCGGCCGCCGCACCCGATGGGGAGCGGC
>JAFMQQ010000308.1 GCA_017354595.1 Micromonosporaceae bacterium | reverse complement strand
CGCACCGGATCGCATACCTGCTCGCCGCTCGCGACGTGCACCCCGGCGAGATCCTCGCGATCACCTTCACCAACAAGGCCGCCGGCGAGATGAAGGAGCGGGTCACCGGGCTGGTGGGTGGCCGGGCCCGGATCATGTGGGTCTCCACCTTCCACTCCGCGTGCGTGCGGATCCTGCGCGCGGAGCACGAGCACGCCGGATTGAAGTCAAGTTTCTCGATCTACGACGCCGACGACTCGCGCCGGCTGATGCAGCTGGTCGCCCGCGAGCTCGATCTGGACCCGAAGCGCTACCCGGCCCGGATGCTGGCCGCGCAGGTCTCCAACCTGAAAAACGAACTGGTCGATGCCGAGTCGGCGGCGGAGCGGGCCCGCGGGCCGATCGAGCGGACCGTCGCCGAGGCCTACGCGCTCTACCAACGCAGGCTGCTGGAGGCGCACGCGCTCGACTTCGACGACCTCATCATGACCACTGTCCACTTGCTACAGGCGTTCCCGGCGGTGGCCGAGAAGTACCGGCGCCGGTTCCGGCACGTGTTGGTGGACGAATACCAGGACACCAACCACGCGCAATACATGCTGGTGAAGGAGATCGTCGGCACCGGGGGGCAGCCGGGAGCGCGAGGAGTGAGCGATAGCGAGCCCCGCAGTCGCGACCAGGATCAGCCAAGTGAACTCTGTGTCGTGGGCGACGCCGATCAGTCCATCTACGCCTTCCGCGGCGCGACCATCCGCAACATCCTGGAGTTCGAGCGCGACTTCCCCAGCGCGCGCACCATCCTGCTGGAGCAGAACTACCGCTCCACCCAGACCATCCTCTCCGCGGCCAACGCGGTCATCGACCGCAACAGCGAGCGCAAACCGAAGCGGCTGTGGAGCGACCAGGGTCCCGGTGACCAGATCGTCGGGTACGTCGCCGACACCGAGCACGCCGAGGCGGAGTGGATCGGCCGGCAGATCGACCAGCTCTGCGACGCGGGTTCGGCGCGCCCCGGCGACGTGGCGGTCTTCTACCGCACCAACGCGCAGTCCCGCGCCTTCGAGGAGGTGTTCATCCGCAGTGGCCTGCCCTACAAGGTGGTCGGTGGGGTGCGCTTCTACGAGCGTCGCGAGGTCCGCGACGCGCTGGCCTACCTGCGCGCGGTCGCCAACCCGGACGACACGGTGAGCGTCCGGCGCATCATGAACACCCCTCGGCGCGGGATAGGTGACCGCGCCGAGGCGTGTATCGAGGCACTCTCCACAAGGGACAGAATCTCGTTCGGTGCCGCGCTGCGCAAGGCTTCGCAGGCGCCCGGTATCGCCAGCCGGGCGGTCGGCGCCATCGGCGACTTCGTGGCGCTGATGGATGGGCTTCGCGAGCTGGCCGAGACCGCCCCACCCGAGCAGGTACTGGAGGCGGCGCTACAGCGCTCCGGCTACCTCGCCGAACTCGAGGAGAGTCTCGACCCGCAGGACGAGGGGCGGGTGGAGAACCTGCAGGAACTGGTGAGCGTGGCGCGCGAATACACCGAGCGGGTCGAGGCGGCTGACGAGCCGGCCACCCTGGCCGGCTTCCTCGAGCAGGTCGCCCTGGTCGCCGACGCGGACGAGATACCCGCCGACGACGGCGAACACCAGGGCATGGTCACCCTGATGACCCTGCATACCGCCAAGGGGCTGGAGTTCCCGGTGGTCTTCCTCACCGGGCTTGAGGACGGCGTCTTCCCGCACCTGCGCTCGCTCGGCGACCAGAAGGAGCTGGAGGAGGAGCGCCGGCTCGCCTATGTCGGCATCACCCGCGCGCAGCGGCGGCTGTACCTGACCCGGGCGGTCACCCGGGGTGCGTGGGGTGCGCCGCAATACAACCCGGCCTCCCGGTTCATCGAGGAGCTGCCGGAGGAGCTGACCCAGTGGGAGCGCACCGAGGCGGCGTACACCTCCTGGTCCGGCCGGGGCGGTGTGGGCGGCCGGGCGGCGTTCACCGGTACCGGCGAGAAGGCGGCCAGGCTGGCCGACCGGCTCGGGCTACCGTCAGCGGCCGGCCTGCGTACCGCCTCGGAACTTCCGAGTCCGGAGGTGCCGAGCCTGGCAGCGGGCGACCGGGTCAACCACCAGCGTTGGGGATTGGGCCGGGTGGTGGCGGTGGAGGGCGCCGGACCGCGGGCCCAGGCGCAGATCGATTTCGGCGAGCAGACGATGTGGATCGTGCTGCGGCACGCACCGATCGAGAAGTTGTGAGCCGGCGGGAGTCAGCCGAGCGGGAAGTCAGCCGAGCCCGTCGTTGGCGTTCTTGAAGTCCAGACCGAACTGCCGCAGGTAGGTGTCCGGGTTGACCGCCTGGCCCTTGACCTCGATGGCGAAGTAGAGCGACGGGCCCCAGGCCATCCCGGTGTTGCTGACCGTACCGAGCACGTCGCCCGCGTGTACCTGCTGCCCCTCGTGTACCAGCAGCTTGCCGGCGTGGCCGTAGATCACCGTCACGCTGTCGCGCGGGTCGCTCAGGCTGATCATGTAGCCGAGTGCGCCGTTGTACCGGGCGAGGGTAATCGTGCCGTCGTGGCTGGCCACGAACGGCGTGCCCTCCGGCGCGGCGAGTTCGCAGCCCTGCCGGATCACGGTCCCGGACGGCCCGAACGGCTCGGTGACCGTGTATTTGTCCACCGGAAGCAGCCACAGCTTCGACGCGGCCTGGTCCAGCGCGGAATTGATCTGCGCTTCCGGATCCGACCGGCTGGCCCGGTCGGACTGCGCCTGCTGCTGCCGGTCGGTGTCGGCCGACGCGCCGCCGTTGACGGCGGCCAGGGTGGACGGATCGACCGTGGTGCTGGGCATGGCCAACTGGGTGAAGGTCGCGACCACACCGGCACCGATGAACGCGGTGGTGACCACCGCCGCGTAACGGCCTCGAGGTGAGGCTGGGGCTCGGCGTCGCCCTCGGTAGCGGCGGTTATCTTCCCGGGAAGAAGACACGCACACCCTCTCAATCGGTCTCTTGTGGCTGCACTGGGACACCGGTGGGGGTCGATCCGGGGTCCCTGCCGCCCGATCGCCAGCCAGCTGTCGCCGGTCTGACAACACCGGACACCGTAGCCAATCCGTTATGGCGATCACAACCCGCGCGAGGATTTTCCTCGCGTTTCTGTGCCGAAGTGCGGCTCATGCCGGCTTTTTCGAAACCCGAGTGCGGTAGATTCCTTGACTGCCAAGCCTTTCCGTTATCACGCGGATACTGTTCGTGCTGGGCTACCGTTGGCCCATGGCCTCTCGTATCCGTGTTGTTGTGGCCAAGCCAGGTTTGGACGGTCACGACCGGGGCGCCAAGGTGGTCGCCAGGGCGCTGCGCGACGCGGGCATGGAGGTTATCTACACCGGCCTGCACCAGACGCCCGAGCAGATCGTGGAGACCGCGATCCAGGAGGACGCGGACGCGGTCGGCCTCTCGGTACTCTCCGGGGCGCACATGACGCTCTTCGCCCGGGTACTGGAGCTGATGCGGGAGCGTGGCGCGCAGGACGTCGTGGTTTTCGGCGGCGGGATCATTCCGGACGCGGACATACCTGAGCTGGAGCGGCTCGGCGTCGCGAAGATTTTCACGCCCGGCGCCTCCACCCAGTCGATTGTGGACTGGGTCCGTACCCACGTCGCTACCCCCGTTTCCTGACGAAAAGGGAGAGGGAGTGGCCGGACGCACCCCTCACACGCCCGGCCACTCTATGCACGACGCCCCGCCGCCACCCCTCGACCGACAGGGCATCGGCCGCTTGTCCCGCCGGCTACGGTATGTATCCGTTCGCCGACATGCTGTACAACGACGGGTTCCGGGAGTGGTTACGGGCGGGGTTACGGGCTCTCGATAGGCTGCGGTACGGCGCTTCGGCGGGAAGGATCAAGGTGGACCTGTACGAGTACCAGGGGCGCGACCTGTTCGCCCGGCACGGGTTGCCGGTACTGGACGGCGGAGTGGCGACGACACCGGAGCAGGCGGCCGGGATCGCCGACCGGCTCGGCGGCCGGGTGGTGGTCAAGGCCCAGGTGAAGGTGGGCGGCCGGGGCAAGGCCGGCGGGGTCAAGCTGGCGGACAGCGTGGATGAGGCGCGGGCCCGGGCGGCGGAGATCCTCGGCATGGATATCAAGGGCCACACCGTGCACAAGGTGATGGTCACCACGACCGCCGATATCGAGGAGGAGTACTACTTCTCCTACCTGCTCGATCGGGCCGAGCGCAGCTTCCTCTGCATCGCGAGCGTCGCCGGTGGGATGGAGATCGAACAGGTCGCGCACGAGGCGCCGGAGAAGGTGGTCAAGGAGCCGATCGACGCCAACACCGGCGTGGACCAGGCGAAGGCGCGGTCCATTGTGGACAAGGCCGGCTTCCCGGCCGGGGTACGCGACCAGATGGTGGCGATCGCGGAGCACCTCTGGCGCGCCTTTGTCGCCGAGGACGCCAGCCTGGTCGAGGTGAACCCGCTGGCGAAGGTGGCCGGCGGCAAGCTGTTGCTGCTGGACGCGAAGGTCACCTTCGACGACAACGCCACCTTCCGCCACCCGGACCACGAGGCGATGGCGGACCGGTCGGCGGTGGACCCGCTGGAGCAGCGGGCCAAGGAGCGCGACCTGAACTACGTCAAGCTGGACGGCCAGGTTGGCATCATCGGCAACGGTGCCGGTCTGGTCATGTCCACATTGGACGTGGTGGCGTACGCGGGCGAGGCGTACGGCGGCGTGCGGCCGGCCAACTTCCTGGACATCGGCGGCGGAGCAAGTG
>JAFMQQ010000307.1 GCA_017354595.1 Micromonosporaceae bacterium | reverse complement strand
CGCCACCAGCCGTCGGGTACCGAGCCGACCACGTTCGCCCCGTCCACGATCAGCAGGGTCGGCTCGGCCGGCGCCGGGTCAGCCACTGACGGTACCGATGACCTCGCCGTACGCCACCGCGTTGCTCGCGATCACATGCCGCACGTCATCGGCCGCGAGGCCGTTCTTCAGCCCGGTCGGATGGCTCATGGCATACACCGCGAAGTGATAGTGGTGGATACCCGACGGCGGGCAGGGCGCCGTCCAGCCGACCTTCCCGGATGAGTTCTCCGCCTGCTTCGCGCCGGCCGGCAGCGCTGCGCCGGAGAGCGAGGTGACGCTGGACGGCAGGTCGTACACCACCCAGTGGACGAACTCGCCACCGGGCGCATCCGGGTCGAAGACCACCACCGAGACCACCGGGGCGCCTTTCATGTCACCGGACCACGAGATGGGCGGCGGTGTACCGGCGCCCTTGCAGGTGTACTGGGTGGGTATCACACCGTTGGGTGGGAACGCACTGCTGGTCACCGCGAAGGCGACCCCGGGCGTGAATGCCTGTACCGGGGGCGACGCCACCGGTCCCGGGGGCGGGGGCGGGGTCGGCTGGCTACTCGTGCACCCGGCGAGCAGCGCCGAGGCGGGCAGCAGGGCGGTGACCAATACGACGGCGAAAAAGCGCACACCACGCGCAGCGCGGACATACTGCGGCAGACTCACGTACCAGATGCTCTCATCCACGAGTAATCTGCGCACGTGCCTGTACTGGACGGTAAGGTCGCGCTGATCACCGGAGCGAGCCGCGGCATCGGCCTGGCGATCGCCCGGCGGCTGCTCGCCGACGGAGCCCGGGTCTGCCTCACGGCCCGCAAGGCGGAGCCATTGCAGCAGGCCGCGGCCGGGTTGGGCGGCCCGGACCAGGCGATCGCGGTGGCCGGGCGGGCCCAGGATCCGGACCATCAGGAGGAGGCGGTACAGCGCACCATCGACACCTTCGGCCGGCTGGACATCCTGGTAAATAACACCGGCATCAACCCGGTGTTCGGCCCGGTGCTCGGAATCGACATGCCCGCGATCGAGAAGGTCTTCGAGGTGAATGTGCTCTCCGCTATCGCGTGGGTACGGCGTGCCTACGACGCCTGGCTGGAGCGGCACGGCGGCAGCGTCATCAACGTGGCCTCGGTCGCCGGGCTGCGCCCCGCACCAGGGTTGGGCATCTACGGCGCGAGCAAGGCGGCGCTGGTCTACCTCACCCAGCAGCTCGCCTTCGAACTGGCCCCGGCGGTACGGGTCAACGCGATCGCCCCCGCGGTGGTGAAGACGCGCTTCGCCGCGGCGCTGTACGAGGGCCGCGAGGCCGAAGCCGCCTCCGGGTACCCGCTGGGCCGGCTCGGCGTACCCACCGACGTCGCGGCGGCCGCGACCTACCTTGCCAGCGACGACGCGTCCTGGGTCACCGGGCAGACCCTGGTCCTGGACGGCGGCATGACGCTCACCGGAGGCATCTGATGGCAACCTTCCCCTCGGTCGCGGCGCTGGGCGAGGCGCCCGACGGCACCGACCTCGGGTACACCTCGTGGCACGTGATCGACCAGAAGCGGATCAACATGTTCGCCGAGGCGACCGAGGACCGGCAGTGGATCCATGTGGATCCGGAGGCCGCCGCGGTCGGCCCGTTCGGCACCACCATCGCGCACGGGTACCTGACCTTGTCGTTGCTCGTGCTGTTCACCGCCGAGCTGCTCGCCGTCGACGATGTCCGGATGGGCGTCAACTACGGGCTGAACCGGGTGCGGTTCCCGGCGCCGGTACCGGTCGACTCCCGGATCCGGGCGCACGGCGAGCTGCTCTCGGTCGAGGACGTCGGTGAGGGCGGAGTCCAGGTGACGGTGAAGGTGACCGTGGAGCGGGAGGGCGGCACCAAGCCGGTCTGCGTGGCCGAGGCCCTGCTCCGGCTCTACGGTTGAGCGCGGTCGCCGGGCTGCTGCTCGCGGCCGGCGCCGGCCGCCGCTACGGGATGCCCAAGGCGCTGGTGGAACGGGACGGGGTACTGCTGGTCGAGCGGGGCGCCGGGCTGCTGTCCGAGGGCGG
The DNA here is from genome assembly GCA_017354595.1 of Micromonosporaceae bacterium. Classification (GTDB taxonomy): domain Bacteria; phylum Actinomycetota; class Actinomycetes; order Mycobacteriales; family Micromonosporaceae; genus DATEJJ01. Next base: position 2,678 of record JAFMQQ010000307.1, on the reverse strand, counting down.
CTGCGACCCGGTGCTCGTGGTGCTGGGCGCCGCCGCAGCCGAGGTACGCTCCCGCGCCAATCTGTCCACTGTGGACGTCGTAGTGAACGGGGACTGGGCGCAGGGCATGGGCTCGTCGCTGCGCGCCGGCCTCACCGCGCTGGCGACCGCACCCTCCACTGTGGTCGCCGCGCTGGTGCTGCTGGTCGACCTGCCCGGGATGACCGCGCCGGCGGTCCGCCGGGTCGCGGGGCACGCGGCGCCCGAGGTACTGGCGACCGCGACCTACCGGGGGCAGCGAGGGCATCCGGTGCTGCTGGGCCGGGCGCACTGGGCCGCGGCGATCGAGCTCGCCGTCGGCGACGCCGGGGCCCGCGATCTGTTGCGCGCCCACGAGCACGAGTTGGTACGGGTACCTTGCGACGACATCGCCGACGGTACCGACCTGGACCGGCCGGCCTCGGGTTGATCAAGGGCCGGACAGGTGCGGTGCGCTCGCCGCCGCCTCGCCGGTACGGCGCAGCTTGTGCCAGCGCAGCCGGCCGCCGGTCACCGCGGTCACCGCGGACTGGAGCAGCACCAGGTACATCAGCTGCCGGTACACGAACTGCTGCAACGGAAGCATCCACAGTGGACGGTACCGCTCCCGGTCCAGGCGGAAGGCGAGCAGCGCGGTCGCCAGCTGTACCGCCAGCACCGCCAGCCACGCGACCAGCGCGGCGAGCTGGTTCAGCGCCACGACCGAGTACAGGGTGAGGATGTCGATGACGGGTGCCACCAGCGGCAGCAGCACCGTGTACAGCATCAGCAGCGGCAGGCCGAACGGGCTGAATCCGCTGCCCGGGGCGCGCAGCGCGCGACGGTGCTTCCAGAACGCCTGCATCGTCCCGTAGCTCCAGCGGTACCGCTGCAGCCACAGCTGCCGCAGCGTGGCCGGCGCCTCGGTCCAGGCCCGCGCGGTCTCCTCGTATACCACCCGCCAGCCGGCGCGCTGCACCGCGATGGTCAGGTCGGTGTCCTCGGCGAGCGTCTCGTCGGTCACCCCGCCCGCGTCGGCCACCGCCTGCCGGCGGAAGCCGCCCAGCGCACCCGGTACGGTCGGCATGCAGCGCAGCGTGTCGTAGAGCCGGCGGTCCACATTGAACCCGACGACGTACTCGATGTGTTGCCACCTGGCCCAGATGCTGCGCCGGTTGCCCACCTTGACGTTGCCGGCCACGGCGCCCACGCCGGGGTCGGCGAACGGCTGCACCAGGTTGTGGATCGCGTCCGGCTCGACCACCGTGTCGGCGTCGACCATCACCACGATGTCGCACACGGACATCGCCAGCCCGGCGTTGAGCGCGGTCGCCTTGCCGCCGGGCGGTACCCGGACCACCCGCACATTCGGCAGCGCGAGGTCCTCGACGAGCTCGGCGGTACCGTCGGTCGACGCGTCGTCCACCACCACCACCTCGGTCGGGTGGTCGCCACCGGCCAGCGACCGTACCGCGGGGACGATCCCCTCCTTCTCGTTGTACGCGGGCACGATCACCGACACCGGTTCGGTGACCGGCGGCCCCCAGGACCAGTCGGGATTCCGGCGCCGGCGGGCGTGCCGGACGGCGAAGACGAACAGCAGCCCGGTGCGGCCGATGGTGAGCAGGCCGACCGCCAGCAGCACCATCCACAGTAGACTGACCGCCCGGCCGGCGAGCTGCACCGCCCAGACCAGTGCCGCGCCGCGCCAGCTGCCCGGTGCCGCCCCGACGTGTTCCGGCCCGACCGGTGCCGCCCGGATGCCGGCCGGCGCCTGCCCGCCGGTCTGTGCCTCCCGGATCCCCTCGGAGACCGTGACGAACCGGAATCCCCGGGCCTTCAGCAGCGGGATCAGCTTGGCCAGGGCCAGCACGGTCTGGCTCCGGTCACCGCCGGCGTCGTGCAGCAGTACCACGCCGCCCGCGTCGGTCGGGGTGGCGTTGCGTATGACCGCGTTGACCCCGGGCCGGGTCCAGTCCTGGCTGTCCACGTCCTGGAAGGCAAGGATGTAGCCGAGCCGGCCGGCCTCCGGCACCTCCGGCCAGGTGGTGTCGTCCAGCGAGTCCACACCGGCCGAGTACGGCAGCCGCAGCAGCACCGGGTCCACCCCGGCCGCGTACCGGATCGCCAGCTGGGTCTGCGAGTACTCCAGCCTCCGGCGCCACGCGGGCAACTGGCTCAGTACCGGATGGGTGAAGGTGTGTACGCCGATCTCATGCCCCTGCGCCACCAGCTCCCGGACGATGTCGGGGTGCCTGGCGACCAGCGAGCCGACGACGAAGAAGGTGGCCGGTACGCCGTTGTCCCGTAGCACCTTCAGGATCTGTGGTGTCCACTGTGGATCGGGACCGTCATCGAAGGTCAGCGCGACCGTCTTCGGTGGCATCCGGTACGAGTGCAGTTGCCCACCACGCGCGTCGATGATCGGACCGCCATCGAGCACCGACGCCGGTACGGTCCGCTGCGTGTGGCTGCTCTGCGCCTCACCGTCCGGCGCGAACCGGGCGTCCACATAGGACTCAATCAGCAGCACGTTGGCCAGCAGTACGATAACGATCACCGCGGGCAGCAGGATCGGGGGCGGGACGACCCGGCGCCTGTCCGGCCGGGCGGTACGGTTGCGCGCCGGTACCACCTCGGTCGCCGTCAGGACCTGGCCGCCGCCGGTGGCCCGGCGCGGG
>JAFMQQ010000041.1 GCA_017354595.1 Micromonosporaceae bacterium | reverse complement strand
CGTAGTACCAGCCGAAGGCGGTCAGCGACAGGGCGAGGGTCAGCAGTACCACGAAACTGACACCCGGTCCGAAGAGCAGGGTCACCGGGGCCAACGGGATGGACAGCCCGGGAACGGAGGTATTGGCGATCAGGTTGACCCCGGTCGGTGCGTTCATCGCCTGGCTGAAGAAGGGGCTCTGCCCCTGCGCGACGACCCGTGCCCCGTGCGCCAGCATCCAGTCGAAGAGCGTGTTGTCACCGGGGTTGACCCGCGCCACCCGGTGCGTCGGGTCGCGCCACAGGTGGCCGGTGACCCAGACCGCGAGCAGCAGGAAGAGCGCCGCCGCCGCGATATCGGCGCGCCGGCCGGCGCTCGACGTTGCCCTGCGCGCCCAGGCCGGGTACGCCCTCGTCAGGATCGCGATGGACCGCGCATACCCCAGCCGGTTCGGGACACACCAGCCGCCGCGGTTGTCACCGGCGGGGCGGCGGTACCGGTGGCAGGCCGGAGGGTCGGGGCCTCGGCGGGGGTGGCACCGGGGCCGCACTGCGCGGCGTTATCTGCACCGCTCCCACCCGGTGCACGTCGGTCCGGGTACCGGTGGCCGCGGTGAAGCCGACCAGCGCGGTGTCGGTGAGCGTGCTGACCACGGCGCTTAGCACCGACTGGCCGTCGACCGAGACGGTCAACCGGTGGGCGAAGACGGTGATCCCGATCTGGTGCTGGCTGGCGCGCAGGTTCGGTACCGCCGTCGAGGTGGCGAGCAGGGTCAGGCCGGTGCCGTTGCTGGCCACGATGGCGACGAAGTTGCTCGATGTCGTGCCGGTCACCGGCGCCGTCCCGAACGCCACCGCCACCCCCGGCAGGCCGGCCAGGCCCAGGCCGGTGTCCACCCGGCCGACCCCGGTCGGGTCGCTGCGTGCCGGGTCGAGCAGGGCGAAGGTGGTGCCGGTCGCGCCGCTACCGCCACTCATCGAGAGCGTGAACGAGGCGCGCAGCCCGTCAGTTCGCACCGGGTCGGAGTAGAGAACCGAGCCGGCGACCGAGGGCTGGTCCGGGGTGAGTACCGCCTCCGAGGCGTACAGTGCCGCCGCGCCGTTGAAGCGCCAGCCACTGCCGGGTGCCGGCAGGGCGGTATCGCCGGAGCGGATGCTCACCTGGCTGACCGCGTGCCGGTCGGTGCCGGTACCGGTGCTCGCGGTGAAGCCGGCGTACACAGTGGACGGTAGCGGTACCTGGGCGGAGAGCCTCGGCACGCCGTCCAGTGTCACGCTCAGCGTGCCGCCGGAGGTGGTGACGGCGACGGTGTGGGTACCGGTACGCAGGTCGGGGATGTCGGAGGTGGTCGCGGCGTAGCCGATCGCGGCACCGCCGGTGCCATCGGTGATGCCGAGGAAGTTGCCGGAGGGATCCTCGCCGGTCTGGTGCGTGTCGAGCACCACGGCGACACCGGGCAGCCCGGCGAAGCCCAGCCCGTCGGCGCCGCCGCCCAGGCCCTGCGGGCTGCCGGTGGCGGTACCGACGAGGGCGAAGGTGAGGCCCTCGGCGCCGGTACCGCCGGCCAGCTGCGCGGTGAACTGCGCGGAGATTCCGTTGCTGGGCAACGGCATCGAGTAGATCGCCGAGCCGGCCAGGTTGGCGCTCGCCGGCGTCAGCACCAGCGCGGCGCCGTCCATCGCGGCCGACCCGTTGAACTGCCAGCCGCCGGTGATAGTGGGCAGCGGGCGGCCGTCCCACGGTCTGACCGCGGTACCCGTCACCGGCACCGGGTGGGCACCGGTGCCGTCGTCGGAGCTGATCAGGTACGGGACGGTGAAGGTACCGGCCGCGCTCGGCGCGAAGGTGATCTGCACGTCCACGCTGTCGCCCGGGGTGAGCACCTGGCCCTCGGGCAGCGGTATGTCCACCACGAACGGCAGCGCGGGCGCCGCCGCCTTGGTGATGGTGAGGTTCACGTTGCCGGTGTTGGCCACGGTCAGCGTGCGGGAGGCGGAGGAGCCGACCGGTATGGTGCCGAAGTCGACCGTGGCCGGGGTGATCGCCAGCCGGGCCTGGCCGCCCACGCCGGTACCGGTGAGGGTGGCGGTACCGGCGCCATCCGGCCCGGCAACGGTGACCGTACCGGTGGCGGCGCCGTTGCCGGTCGGTGCGAACCGTACCGATACCGCGACCGACTGGCCGGGCGCGACGACCGAGCCGGCGGCGGGCAGGCCGGTGGCGGTGAACGCGCCGGTTGGTCCGGTCACCGAGGTGATGGTCTCGTCCGTGGCGCCGGTGTTGGTGAAGCTGACCGTCAGCGCCTCGCTGCTGCCGATCGTTATCTGTCCAAAGTCGACAGTGGCCGGTTCGGCCGTGAAGCCGGGCCGGATCCCGTTGCCCTGCAAGCCGGCGCTGAACGTCCCGGTCACACCGTTGTCGGTGATACCGAGGTTGAGCGCGCCGATGAACGAGCCGGGCGTGGTGGGGCGGAAGGTGACCGGCACGCTCAGCGTCTGCCCGGCCGACAGGGTCACCGGTAGCCCGGCCGGTGCGGTGGCACCGAACGGTGCGGTGGCGGCGACCGTCCGCACGGTGACGGTACGGGTCGCGGTGACCGTCACCATACCGGCCTGGGTGGTGTTCACCGGGACGCTGCCCAGGCTGGTCGGTGGCGTGGCCAGCGCGGTACCGGTGGGCTGGCCGAATCCGTACAGCCGGCCGTCCAGCGTGCCGACGTAGATCCGGCCCCCGGCGGAGGCGGGCACGGTGAACTTGGCGGCGGTACCGATGGGGAAGCAGCGCAGCAGCGGAATCCGCCCGCTGTTCGGGATGGCGTTGTACGCGCAGAGTTGGCCGCCGGCGCCGGTCGGGCCGGTGGTGCTCACCACCCACACGGCGGCGGAGCCCACAGCCGTGCCGTCGGAGGTGACGATCGGCGACCCGGAGGTGTACCCGAAGGACTCGGCGCTGTTGCCGACCAGGCTGAACGCCGGTGCGCCGGTACCGTCGGTGCTGTAGTGGAACGCCAGCATCGTGCCGGCATTCTGCACCAGGTAGAGGTACCCGCCGGAGCCGCCGTACGCCGCCGGGTGCCCCCAGACACCCTTGTACGGGCCGAGGGTCTGCAGCACATCGTCCTTGCCGCCCGGCCCCTGCCCCTTGCCGCCGAGGTGGTCGCGGTCGAGCAGGAACAGCCGGCCGTCCTTGCCGATCTCGCTCATCAGGTGCGGGTAGGTCGCGGTGCCGAAGTACGGCGACGGCAGCGCGACCGGCGCGCCCGAGCCGAGGTCCTGGTCGTTCTTGTCGAGTGTGGCGGCATCCGACGGGCTGAAGTAGTCCTTTGCCGAGAGCACCCCGCCCGAGCCGACCGCGAGGCGTACCACCGATTCGGAGAGCTGCCCGGGCGGGCTGCTGCCCGGTCCGGGCGGCGCGGTGACCCCGTTGCCGGTGCTGACGAACAGGCGCCCCGGCCCGTCGGAGACGATGCCACCGCCGGACATCCAGATGCCGGCGTCGCGGTTGGAGGCGCCGACCTCGTCCGACCACATGGTGATCGCCGCCGTGGTGGTGTTCACGCCGACGATGTAGCCGACGTACTTGTCCGCCAGGTAGTCGCATTGTGAGCCGAAGCCGAGGTAGACACTGCCGTCCAGCAGCAGCAGGCCGGCCCGGTTGTTGACCGCCTCGGCGATGAACGGGTGGTTCGGGTCGTTCACCGGGGTACCCACGATCCGCACCGGCCAGCCGGCCCGCTCGATGCCGGTGGCCGGGTTCAACGCGTGCAGGTAGAAGTTCGGGTGCTGCGGGTCCGGCCCGTCATTCACCTTCGTCGACACGTACACGCTGTCGGTCGCCGGGTCGTAGACCGCGGTGGCGGTACTGCCGATGTTCGGGGCGATGTTGGCGCAGCCGATGGTGCTGGCCGGCCACGCCGGCCCGAAGCTGCGCGACCACCGGATCGCGCCGCTGGCCGAGTCGAGCCCGTACACGAAGTCGTTCTCGGTGTTGGCTATGACGGTGTCGCCGACGACCAGCGGCTGGGCGAAGACCTGTCCATTGAGGACGGTCGAGAAGACCTGGCCGAAGTTGCTGCTGACGACGGTACTGGGCGCCAGGTTGGGCTCGACCGGATCCCAGCCGGTGCGCTGGGCGTCGTAGGAGACGGTGGTGTCGTCGGCGTGGGCGGCCGGCGCATCGCGCAGCTCCATCGCGCCCAGGATGCCGCCGAGCAGGACGCCGGCGACCGCGATCCGCAGCCACTGTGGAGGTCGCCCGCCGGTCCGCCGCAACCCCATGGCGTATCGCCCCCCAATCCTGGCTACCGTCACACCGCCGGCTCAGATCGACAGCGCGTGATGTTACGCGATTGCCGGCCGGCACCCGTCATCCGTACAGCCATACATGAGAGACTTTCGCCGGCCCCGCCGCCGGCTCGGGTTCAGGTGCCTTCGAGGGACCAGGCCCGGACACCGCCGACGATGCCGGCGGTGTTGGGCACCACCACCACGTCGTCGCCCATCCGGGCCAGCTGTTCCGGCCGGATCCGGCGGGAGTTGCCGCCGCCCAGGTACACCCGGTCCCAGCAGAAGACCGGGCGCAGGGCCTCGACGACGGTACGCACCCGCCGGGACCAGAACGCGTCGCCCAGCCGGCGCCGCTCCGGTTCGCCGATGTAGCTGTCGTAGGTCAATCCCCAGCGCGCCGGTGCCTGCGACCACTCCAGGTGCGGGGCGAGCCGGCCGCCGTCGAAGACCGCCGAGCCCAGCCCGGTGCCGAGTGTCAGTACCAGTTCCAGGCCGGTACCGGCGACCACCCCGGCGCCGTGCACCTCGGCGTCGTTGAGCACCAGGGTGGGTACCCCGAACTCCTTGCCCAGCGCCGAGCGGGCGTCATAGTTCTGCCACGCCTCGACCAGGCCGGGGTCCACTTTGGAGCGTGGCCCGTTGCGGGTGACGTAGTGCGGCGTGGCGACCACCACGCCGTGTCGGATCATGCCGGGCATGCCGACGGTGGCCCGGTCGGGCTGGGGCAGCCGGGCGGCGAGCTCGGCGAGGGTACCCACGAAGCGGTCCGGTCCCATCGGGTACGGCGTCGGTACCCGGATCGGGTGGCTGCGCATGGTGCCCGCCTCGTCCAGTACCGACGCCTTGATCCCGCCACCGCCGCAGTCGATGGCCAGCGTCATGGTCACCCAGCCAGTCTGCCGCGATCCTGCGGTTCCTGCGGTTCTCCGGTGGCGCCGAGCCGGCGGGACTGCTCCACCACCCGATGTGGTCTCCAGATAGCCCTGGTCGAGGAGGAGGCGGGGGACGCGGGCGTCAAGCGGCTGTCGTGATGATGTCGGCGCGTCGCTCTGATGGTTTCATGTAGCCGAGTGTTTGCGCACCCGGTGAGGCCGCCGCACAGTACGTCAGAGAGGACCAACTATGCCGAGATGGCTTCGTGGTCGTCGCCAATCCGAGACCCTCAGCGATGCCGAGGTTGCCACCAGCATGCGTAGGTTGGCCGAAACCTTCATCGCTGGAATGGACGCGGAAGGCGAGCACTTCACCTGGGACTCCACCGAGGCGGCCCGACTCGACGATGTATGCGACATGCTCTTGAGCACCGACCCGCCCGAACCCGTACGGCACAGCATGATCATGACCATGGGCGCCTATCTCGGCGAGCTCATGGTCCGGCACGGCAACGGGCGATGGTCCTACGACGCGGACCTGAGCGAAGCGGTGGTCGACATGCCCAACGGTCTGGTGGGATATCCACTCAGCAAGGTCGCCAAGCGCATCCATCGGGGCCCCGAGCACAATCTGTTCCAGTTCTACTGGTACGCCCTCACCCGGGACGTACCACCGGGAGTTCAGGTCCGCGAGACACCGAAACAGTAACGAACCATTGCTACACCTCGATCGCGGTGGTCAGCCGGGGTTCCTCGATGCTGTGTGAAGCCTCCACTGTGTACGGTCCGGGCAGGGTACGCCAGCCACCGTCCCAGACCTGGGCTGCCCGCTGTGCCAGTGGCGCAGTAACCACCACCTCCTCACCCGGCTGCGCCTGCGCCACCGCGAAACCGGCGAGTACCCGCGCCGGCCGCTGCGGCCCCGCGGTTGCCCCACCGCCCGGCGCGCTCTGCGGTGCCAGGTAGAGCTGCACCACCTCGCGCCCCGGCCGGTCGCCGGTGTTGCGCAGTACCACCCGGGCGGTACCCAGGCCGGGCCCTGGCTCGACACGCAGCTCCTGGTAGCTCCAGGTGGTGTACCCGAGACCGTGCCCGAACGGGAACAGCGGCTGGGTGCCGGCGCGTTGCCAGGCCCGGTACCCGATGAAGACGCCCTCGTCGTAGGGCAGCGCGCCGCCCTTCGGTACGGTGTGCCAGACCGGGCAGTCCTCAAGCCGCCGCGGCCAGGTGGTGGGCAGCCGGCCGGACGGCTCGGCGGCGCCGAGCAGCACGTCGGCCAGCGCCGCGCCGGCCTCCTGCCCGGGGAACCAGGTGAGCAGCACCGCCGCGACATCGTCCAGCCACGGCATCAGCACCGGCGAGCCGGCGTTGACCACCACCACGGTGCGCGGGTTGACCGCGGCGACCCGGCTCACCAGTTCATCCTGGCGCCCCGGCAGGCTCAGGCTCTCCCGGTCGAAGCCCTCCGACTCGACCTCCGCCGTGGTGGCCACCACGACCACGGCCACCTGGGCCGCGGCCGCCGCTGCGACCGCCTCCTCGAGCATGAGCTCCTCGGTCGCGCTCGGGTCGCCGTGTGCGAGCGCGAAGAAGACGTACGGCGTCAGCGAGTGCGGCGTCAGCGCGGCGCGCTGGGTCAGCGATACCCGCACCGGCTGCCCCGCCCGCAGCGGTACCTCCACCCGTTCCTCGCGGACGCCGAGCACGCCCGAGCCAGGGTCGTCGAAGTCGGGCAGCAGCGCACCGTCGAAGATGGTCTGGCCGTCCACGGTCAGCCGGAACTCGCCGAGGCCCTGGATGCCGAGTTGGTGCGCGCCGTCGAGGGCGGGTGTCAGTGTCCCGGTGATCTCGACGCTGCCCAGCTGGTCCACCCGCAGCCCGCCGGGCAGCCGGTCCCGCCAGCGGGCCGCACCGTTGGGCAGCTCGATGCCCTGCAGTACCTGGCCGTCCGGCCCGCGCAGCGTCGCGAGCAGATCGCTCCACTGTGGACCCTCTGCCGCCGGCAGCTTGGTCCGCGGGTCGGCGCCGCGGGCGTACGTCAACTCCACAGTGGAGGGTAGGGCGTCGGTCAGCCCGGCGAGTGGCGAGACGACGTGGTCCGGGTAGACGATCGCGCTGCCACCGCCGAGGACCCGGGCATCCTTGGCGGCCGCGCCGATCACCGCGATGCTGCCCAGCCGCGCGGGATCCAGCGGAAGAAGGTCGCCCACATTGCGGGCCAGGACGAACGAGCGAGCGGCGATCTCCCGGGCCACCGCGGGACCGGAGAGCGCGGCGGGCCGGTCCTGTGGTGCCACGGCCGGCGGTACGTCACGGAAGGCGCCCACCCGGGCGGCCAGCCGCAGCACCCGCCGTACCATCTCGTCGATGACCTCAACCGGGACGGCGCCGCTTCGGACCGCGCTGACCAACCGGTCGCCCCACGGGTTGTTCGCCGCCGGCATCGCGATGTCCAGGCCGCCCAGCGGCGCCTGGATGGTCGACCGGGCGGCCGTCCAGTCCGACACGACCGCCCCGTCGAAGGCCCACTCCTGCTTCAGCACCCCGCGCATCAGTCCACTGTGCTCGGTCATGGTGAAGCCGTTGACCGAGTTGTACGCGGCCATCACCGCCCACACACCGGCCCGGGTGACGATGGTCTCGAACGGCAACAGGTAGAGCTCGCGCAGCGCCCGCTCGCTCACCTGTACGTCCACAGTGAACCGTTCGGTCTCCGAGTCGTTGGCTACGTAGTGCTTCACGGTCGCCGCGACGCCCTGGTCCTGCACGCCTTTGACATAGCCGGCGCCGATCTCCGCGGTCAGCAGCGGATCCTCCGAGTAGCACTCGAAGTGCCGGCCGCCGCGCGGGCTGCGGTGCAGGTTGACCGTGGGCGCCAGCAGCATGTGCACCCCCTTGCGCCGCGACTCCTGGCCGAGCAGCCGGCCGGCGGTGCGGGCCAGCTCAACGTCCCAGGTGGCGGCCAGCGCCGTCGGGCTGGGCAGGGCGACCGCCGGATCGTTCGGGTCGCGCTCCACTCCCCGGACCCCGACCGGGCCGTCCGACATGACCAGCGAGTCCAGCCCGATCGCCGGTACCGCCGGCAGGGTCCACCAGTCCTGGCCGGCCAGCAGGCTCACCTTGGTCTCCAGGTCAAGCGCTGCCAGCGCCGCGGCTACCGCTTGCTCGTGTGCACTGTGCACTGTGGACACAGTCGTATCTGTCATGGCGAACCGTCCCAGATTACCTACCGAGTGGTCGGTAGGTGACGTTACTATCCCGTGATCCGGTACGGAAGGGGTGTGCGATGGACGGGCAGCAGGCCAGGCGCCGGGCGGGCCATCGCCGGGAGGAGATCCTGCAGGCCGCGTTGCGGGTCTTCGCCGAGCGCGGATACCGGGGTGCCTCGCTGGCCGCGGTCGCCGAACGGGTGGGCCTGACCCAGCAGGGCGTGCTGCACTACTTTCCCAGTAAGGAGCGGCTGCTGGTCGAGGTGCTGCGCCTGCGCGACCAGCTCGACCGGGTGCGCTTCGCCGGCGGTGAACTCGGCGATGCACCGCCGTCGCGCCGCCTCGCCGAACTGGTCTCCTACAACGCGACCCGGCCGGGTATCGTGCAGTCCTTCACGGTGCTGGCCGCGGAGAGCGTCACCGAGCAGCATCCGGCGCGGCCGTTCTTCACCCAGCGGTACGCGTCGTTGCGGCGCGAGCTGGCCGCGTCGCTCGACGGTGAGCTGGCCGGCCGGCTGCCGCCCGGGCTGTCCTCGCCGGCCGCCGCGGCGTTGCTCATCGCGGTGATGGACGGCCTGCAGACCCAGTGGCTGCTCGCGCCGGAGGAGGTGGACATGCCGGCGCTGTTCGGTTCGTTCCTGGCGCTGCTGCGCGCCGGCGACCCCGGGCGCACGGCGGGTCAGGCCGCGGAGAAGCCACCGTCGACGAACAGCAGCTGACCGGTGACGTAGTCCGCCGCCCGCCCGGCCAGGAAGACCGCCACGCCGGCGTAGTCGGCCGGCAGGCCATTGCGGCCGATCATCGTGCTCGCCGCGAGCTTCGCCGTGCGGGCCGGGTCGGCGAAGACCTCTGCGGTCAGCGGGGTATGAACGAAGCTCGGCCCGATCGCGTTAGCGCAGACCCCCCGGCTCGACCAGGCTTCGGCCTGCGACCGGACCAGCCCCACCACGCCCGCCTTGGATGCGCCGTACCCGCCGCTGTTGCCGAACGCCCGGTGCGACTGCTGCGAGGCGATGGTGATCAGCCGGCCCCAGCCCCGCTCCGCCATGCCCGGGCCATACCGCTGGCCGAGCAGGAAGGGGGCGGTGAGGTTGACCTCCAGGGTGAGGTCCCACTGCGCTTCGGTCAGCTCGGGCAGCGGCGGTCGCAGGTTGACCGCCGCGCTGTTGACCAGGATGTCGGGCTCGCCGAAGTGCTGCGCCGCGGCCTGCGCGGCCTGGTGCAGCGCGGCGCGGTCGCCCAGGTCAACGCTGACCATCTCGGCCGCGACCCCGGCCGCCCGCAACCGCCGCACCGTGTCGCGCAGCGGCCCCTCCCGCCGGGCGAGTACGACCACGTTGGCGCCGGCCCGCCCGAGCGCCTCAGCGATCGCGGCGCCGATGCCGGAGCTTCCGCCGGTGACCACGGCGGTGCGACCGGAGAGCGAGAAGAGCTCGGCCAGGTACCGGTCAGCCATTGGCAATCTCCGCACCCGCCGGTTCGGGCGTGCCCGCCGTCCCGGCCCGGTGCTCCGGCGCTGATCTGGTCCAGACAGCCGGCGGCGACTGCGCGGGCGGTACCGGCGAGACGCTCAGCAAGACGCCGAGCAGCAGGCCGATCAGCGCCTGTACCGCCGGGGCACCGGCGTAGAGCTCGGGCACCGGGTGCGCGACGATCGGCCCCTGGCGCAACCCGCCGAGCAGCTGTGGCATCGGCGCGGTCAGGTAGGCGGTCACCAGATAGCTGGTCCAGGTCACCAGGGGAGTGATCGCGGCGAATACCCGGAACCGTACCGGTTGGTCCGGGCCGGGCCGCAGCCGCCAGGCGAGCAGGTCGACCAGGATCCCGGCGAGCAGGACACCCGCCATCAGCTTCGCGTTGTCGAAGCCGGTCACCGCGGCGCCCAGTACGCAGGCGGCGGCGTAGACGATGGTGACCGTACCGGGCGGCAGTACCCAGCGGCGGGCCAGAGTCAGCAGCGGTACCAGCAGCACCAGGTTGGTCAGCGCCATCGCGGTCACGATCCGCTCGGTGCTGCCCTGCAGGTTGGTCATGGCGACGACCACGTCGGTACCGGAGTGGGCCAGCGCGTTGCCGTACTGGAGGAAGAGCAGTACCAGGGCGGTGGCGAAGGTGGTGCCCAGCACGGTGGGAAGCAGCCGGCGCAGGCCGGCGGCGGCCGGCACCGACCGGTTCGCCCAGGCCGACCGGGCCGGCGTGGTCACGATGACCAGCATGCCGGTGGCCAGGCCGAGGTGGGACGGGCTGAAAAGGATCTTGATGTTCTGCTCGATCCCGAAGAAGCTGTGCCAGGCGAAGTCACCGACGCCGGAGACCGCGAAGATGGCGACCCCGACCAGCCCGGTGGGGTACGCCGCCGGCATCGTCTGGGTACCCTGCCGGCCGGTCCAGCCGATCCAGGCCGCGCAGGCCACGAAGCCGGAGTAGAGCACCGCGTGCCACGGGGTGAAGAAGGTCTCCAGCCGCAGCAGGTTGTTGTGTGCCCAGGCATCGAGGAATGCCCCGATGATGAACCAGCTACCGAGAACGGCCATGACCAGGTCGGTGCGGTACCGTGCCGCGGGTCGGGTCATGCCCGAAGGATAGCCGCCGGCGACCTGGCTGGCGGCCGGTTCCGGCCCGCCGCCCGATCTGCATCTGTCCACTCAGGACGAAGCAGATCCTCGCCGGCGGGCAAGGCCTGTCAGACGACCGTCCCGGGCCGGCCGGAGTCGTCCACCACGGGCAGGCCGGCGGCGGCCCAGGCCTCCATGCCACCGGTCAGGTTCAGCGCCTGCCACCCCGCGTCGGAGAGCGCAGCGGCGACCGCCGCCGATCGCCCACCGACGTGGCAGACGCAGACGATGGTACGGTCCCGGGGCAGTTCGGCCACCCGCTCCGCGATCCGCGACATGGGCAGGTGGGTCGCCTCCGGTGAGTGACCCGCCACCCACTCGTGGTCCTCGCGCACATCCAGCAGCAGCGCACCCGTGCGGACAAGCTCCACCGCTTCGCCCGGGGATACCGCGGGCACACCCTCGTCGTCATGCACCCCTGTGACGCTAGCCGATGAAACCGGCCCCCGTCGGGTACCGTCGGCGGCATGGCTGTCCACTGGCGCCGGCTGCGGGGAGTGCTGCTCCTGCTCGCCGTGTGCGGGCTGGCCGGTGGCGGGATCGTGCTGCTGCGCGGGCTCACCCATCCGGTACCGGCGCCCAGTGCGGTGGCGGCACCCGCCGGCACACCGGCGACCGTACCGCCGGCCACGCTCG
>JAFMQQ010000306.1 GCA_017354595.1 Micromonosporaceae bacterium | reverse complement strand
CTCCAGCAACGCGAACTCGGTCCGGGTCAGGTCGATCGCCCGCCGGCCCCGGTACGCCCGCCGCGCCTCCAGGTCCAGCCGCAGATCGGCATAGCAGAGCGGGTCGCCGGCCGGTTCCGGCCGGGCCCGGCGCAGCAGCGCGCGCAGCCGGGCCAGCAACTCGTCCAGGGCGAACGGCTTGGCCAGGTAGTCATCCGCGCCGGCATCCAGCCCGGCGACCCGGTCGCCGACCGCGTCCCGGGCGGTGAGTACCAGGATCGGTGTCCGGTCGCCCTGCGCGCGCAGCCGCTGGCAGACCTGCAAGCCGCCAACGCGCGGCATCACCAGATCGAGGATCAGCGCGTCCACTGGTGCCTGGTGCAGGGCGGCACGGTGGAGTGCGGCGATCGCGGCCGCGCCGTCGCAAGCGGTACTCACCTCGTACCCGGAGAAGCGCAGCGCGTCGCCGAGCGACTGGCGTACCGACGGCTCGTCGTCGACCACGAGGACCCGGTCTGTCACGGTGGCAAGACTAGCCGTCAGCGACGGGCCAGCCATGCCGCTGGCGCGCTACACGCGCGCCGACCAGAACACCTCACCGGCCAGCCGCGCCTGGCGCTCGGCCTCGGTCAGCGCGTCCAGTACGCCGTCCAGATCGCCGCCGAGCACCAGATCCAGGTTGTACGCGGTGTACCCGATCCGGTGGTCGCTGATCCGGTTCTCCCGGTAGTTGTAGGTGCGGATCCGCTCCGACCGGTCCACCGTACGCACCTGCGCCCGGCGGGCGTCGGAGGCGGCCGCGGCCGCCTGCTCCTCGGCCAGCTGGGCCAGCTTGGCCCGCAGCACCCGCATCGCCCGATCCTTGTTCTGCAGCTGCGAGCGCTCGTTCTGGCAGGAGACCACGATGCCGGTGGGCAGGTGGGTGATGCGTACCGCCGAGTCGGTGGTGTTCACACTCTGCCCACCCGGGCCACCAGAGTGAAAAACATCGATGCGAAGGTCGTTCGGCTCGATGACCACCTCGGTCTCCTCGGCCTCCGGTGCGACCAGTACGCCGGCGGCGCTGGTGTGGATCCGGCCCTGCGACTCGGTCGCCGGTACCCGCTGCACGCGGTGTACCCCGCCCTCCCACTTCAGCCGGGACCAGACGCCGTACCCGCCGTCGGGTACCCCCCGGGACTTGATCGCCACCGAAACGTCCTTGTACCCGCCCAGGTCCGACTCCTGGCTGTCCAGTACCTCGGTCGCCCAGCCGCGCCGCTCGGCGTACCGCAGGTACATCCGGAGCAGGTCGCCGGCGAACAGCGCCGACTCCTCGCCGCCCTCGCCGGCCTTGATCTCCAGGATCAGGTCCTTGGCATCGTTGGGGTCGCGCGGGATGAGCAGCGTGGCGAGGCGCTCCTCCAGCGCCGGCAACCGCTCCTCGATCGCCTGCGCCTCGTCGGCGAAGCCCGGGTCCTCGGCGGCCAGCTCGCGGGCGGCCGCCAGGTCCGCCCGCGCCTGGTCCAGCTCGACCGCGGCCTTCTGGATCGGGGTCAGCTCGGCGAACCGGCGCCCGAAGCGACGCGCCGCGGCCGGGTCGGCATGGACCGCGGGGTCGGCGAGGTGCCGCTCCACGTCCGCGTACTCCGCCAGCAGCGCGTTGAGCCGATCGGTACGCACTCCGGTCCTCCACATGTTGCGGCGCCCGCGCCTCCGCGCCTGGTCGGGCGGAGGCGGGGCGCCGTGGTCGAAGCTACTTCTTGCCCGTCTTCTTGGCGGCCGCCTTGGCGTACTTCTGCTGGAACTTCGCGACCCGTCCGGCGGTGTCCAGCACGCGCTGCTTGCCCGTGTAGAACGGGTGGCAGGCGCTGCAGGTCTCCACGTGGATCGCGCCGCCCTTGGCGGTGCTGCGGGTGATGAACGTGTTGCCGCAGGAACAGGTGACCTCGGTCGCCGTGTACTGCGGGTGGATGTCCGGCTTCATGCCTTGGTGTCCTCTCCTGTCGGTCGCCGGGTCGCCGCGAATTCTCCGGGCGTGAACCGGAACCAGAGCTACCAGTGTGCCATGCCGCACGCCCAACGCCCGTTACCGGGTGGCTATTCCGCCGTTCCAGCAGCCACCGCGCTAGCCGTCTCGACCGATCGGTCTAGAATCCGACCATGCGGTCGAGCGAGGGCGGGAGCAGCGGGGCCGGCGGGGGCCGTACCTTCACCGAGCGCGCGCGCCGGGCGCAGATCGTCGGGTGCGCCATCGAGCTGGTCAACGAGGTCGGCTTCGGACAGGCGTCGGTGGCTCGCATCGCACAGCGGGCCGGCGTCGCCAAGAGCGTCGTGCTGTACCACTTCGCCAACAAGGAGGAACTGGTCCGGGCGATCGTCGGCGACATCTTCGTGACCGGCGCGACCGTCATGCTTCCGGCGATGGCGGCCGAAGAGACGGCCGCCGGAAAGCTCGCCGCCTACATCCGTTCCAACCTCGCCTTCATCAACTCGCACCGGCCGGAGAGCTTCGCGATTCTCGATATCATGACCAGCTTCCGGACCCAGGAGGGCCTGCGGCTGGACGAGGCGGCGAGCCGGGAGGCCCGGCCCACCGCAGAGATGGCGAACCTGGATCCGGTCGGGATCTTCGAGCTGGGCCAGCGTACCGGT
This sequence comes from Micromonosporaceae bacterium, assembly GCA_017354595.1. Classification (GTDB taxonomy): domain Bacteria; phylum Actinomycetota; class Actinomycetes; order Mycobacteriales; family Micromonosporaceae; genus DATEJJ01. The sequence continues at coordinate 2,148 of JAFMQQ010000306.1, read as the reverse complement.
GAGTTCCGGCCGCTACCGGCCCCGATGCTGGCGATCGCGCTGCGCACCGCGATCGACGGCGCGGTCTGGCAGCTCTCCCGCGACCCGGACTTCGACGCGCTCGCATACGGCGAAGAGCTAGTGACCATCTTCGATCTCGCGAGCAGGAGGCAGGAGCCATGACGACCGTTCTCATCCTCGCCATCGGTACCCGCGGCGACATCGCACCCTTCACCGGCCTGGGTACCCGGCTGGCACAGGCGGGGTACCGGGTGGCCATCGCCACCCAGCCGCCCTTCGCTCACCTGGTCACCGACTGCGGGCTGGAGTACCGGGAGATCCCCGGCGATCCGCGCAGCTACCTGGCCACCGACACCGGCCAGAAGGCGTTGGACACCGGCCCCCGGGCGATGGCCAGCTCGATGAAGCTGATCAAGCAGGGCACGCGGGAGGTCTGCGATGGTGTGCTCACGGTTCTCCAGCAGGGTTGCGACCTCGCACTGCTGACCCACGGCACGGCGCCGATGTACCCGATCACCGAAGCGCTCGGGATCCCGAGCATCGGCGTTCCGCTGGTGCCGATCGAGCCCACCGGTGACTTCCCGCCACCGGCACTGTCCCGGGTGCCGGTACCCGGCCGGTGGGGCAACCGGACGATCGCCCGGCTCAGCGCGGCCGGCACGCTCAAACTCTTCACTCCGGCCACCAACGAGATCCGCCAGCGGCTCGGGAAGCCATCGATGACCGGCCGGGGCATGCTGCGCGAAATGGCCGAACGGAACTGGCCGGTCCTATGTGGATACAGCCCGGTGCTGCTGCCCCGCCCGGCCGACTGGCGGGCCGGAGTCGACGTGGTGGGCTACTGGTGGCCGGAGTCGCCCGGCGGCTGGCAACCCCCCGCCGATCTGGTGGACTTTCTCGCGGCCGGGCCACCGCCGGTCTTCATCACCCTGGGCAGCATGGCCACCGAGCGCAAGGCCGAGGTCGGTACGGCCTTCGCCGCGGCGCTGCGCGAGGCCGGGGTACGCGGCATCATCCAGGCCGGTTGGGCCGGCATGGCGCTGGGGGCCGACCACCAACTGTTCACTGTGGACGAAGTGCCGTACGACTGGCTGTTCCCGCAGCTGTCGGCGGTGGTACACCACGCGGGCGCCGGTACCACCGGGGCGGGGTTGCGCGCGGGCGTACCGGCGGTCGGCGTACCGGTCTGGCTGGATCAGCCCTTCTGGTCCGGGCGCCTGGTCGAGCTCGGCGTGAGCCCGGCGATGATACCGCTGCGCCGCCTGGACGCCAGGCGGCTGGCGGGTGCGATCCGTGCCGCGGTGGAGGAGCCCGGGTACCGCGGCAGGGCGCAGGAAGTGGCGGCGCAGGTCAACGCCGAGGACGGAGCCGGACAGGTCGTCGCGGCGGTCCAGCGCGTACTCGGGCAACAGGTCGGCAACGACCGGCCGGTGCGCTCGTAGGGAGGAGCTGACCGATGTTCATCGTCACCATTGTCCTATCTGGACTGCTCGCGATCGTCTTCGTCGGTACCGGAGTGCGGAAGGTGCCCGGCGGGTCCGCGATCGCGGCCGAGGCGAACCACCTCGGCTTCTCACCGCGCGCCTACCAGGTCATCGGTGTGCTGGAACTGGCGGCGGTCGCCGGACTGTTGATCGGGCTCGCCTGGGCGCCGCTCGGTATCGCCGCCGCCGCCGGCCTGGTGCTTCTGATGGCCGGCGCGGCGGTGGCGCACCGGCGCGCGGGCGATCCGATCCCGCGGATCGCGGCACCCGCCGCGCTCTGCGTCATCGCCGCCGCCACGGTTGTGCTGCGAAGCCTCTCCGCCTGACACTCCGGCCGGTACTACTGCGGACTCAGTTCGGCCAGGCGCGCCGCGGATTGCGGGGCGAAGGTCTCGTCCCCGGTCGCGTACGCTCGCCGCCACATCTGCGCCGCGGTGCGTACCTCGCCGCGCTCGTACCGGATCTCGCCCAGCCGGTGGCACGCCTCCGCCACCAGCTCCGCGTTCTCGGTGCCGGTGATGGTCAGCTCGTAGTACCGCAGCGCGCCATCCCGATCGCCCAGCCAGTAGTGCAACTCGCCCAGGTGTGCGGCGGCCAACGGTGCCTCCGAGTCGCCGGAGTCGATGACCTGTTGGTACCACGGGAGTGCGCCGGCCAGGTCGCG
>JAFMQQ010000305.1 GCA_017354595.1 Micromonosporaceae bacterium | reverse complement strand
GCGGCCAGAAAGTCGGCACACGTCGGAGCGGGAGGCGCAAGGTGGGCGGAGAGCGGCGTCACCGGGGTGTCGGCATGTGGAGAGGCGCCACGCTGGCGCTGCTGGTCGCCATGCCCCTTTCTGGTTGCCAGTTCCACTTCCCCAGTTTCCCCAGTGCGGCACCGAAGGACACCAGCGACATCGTCATCGGCGCGAGCCTTGAGCTCTCCGGTGCCTACGCGGCGATCGGCACCACCTACCAACAGGCGCTGCAGCTGCGCGTCGATGAGGTCAACAGCGAGGGCGGGGTCGACGGCCGGCAGCTGCGGCTGGAAGTGGTCAACAACAAGTCGGACCCGACCGACTCCGCCGCGAGCGTCGTGGACCTGTTGTCCCGCCCCGGCATCGCCGCGATGGTGCTCGGATACAACACCGACACCGCGAAGAACTCGGCGAAGACAGTGGCGGACAAGCAGGTCACCACCATCGCCCTCGCCCCCGGTGACGCAGCGGCGGACCCGGTCAACCAACGCGCTTACACCTTCAAGATCGGACCAAACGCCACCGATACCGGCACGGTGCTGGCTGACTACCTCACCAATACCCTGAAGAAGAACACGGTGGCGTTGTTGGGCACGAACGACGCCGCGGGCAAGGATCAGACTGCGGTACTGGACACCACTCTCGGGAACCGGGTGGTCGCGCACAGCACGTTCTCCCCGTCGGAGAATGAGAACGGCCTGAGTACCAGAGTCGCAAACGTACTGGTTGCCGCACCCGATGCCCTTATCGTCTCGACACTGCCGGACCAGGCGTGGGCGGTGGCCAGGCAGGCGCGTCGGCACGGCTTCACCGGTCCGATCATGTTCAACGCGACCGCGGCCGGTGATCTCTTCAACGCGGCGACCCTGGTCAGCAGCACCAGCGGGCCGCCGAGCACGCAGATATATCTGGTGGCGACCCAGACCCTGGTCTCCGACGACGTCGTCTCGGTGACGCCGGCCGACGCTGCCCGGCGGCAGTGGTTCAGCGACTACCTCGCCAAGTTCGGCGGGTACTCGGGCTACTCCTCCTATGCCGCGGACGCCATCGACATGATCGTGGCGGCGGTCCGGACAGCCGGCGGCACCGACCACGTACGCCTTCGCAGCGCGGTCGAGAACGCCCAGTTCGACGGGGTGACCGGTCTGATCCGGATGACGCCCGCCGGCCACTCGGGTCTGTCACCGTCGTCGCTGACCGTACTCCAAGCCGGCACAGACCGTTGGCAGCTGCCATCGTGAACCACCACTAGTCCATTGAGCCACTATTAGTCCACTGTAGACAGTCGATCAATTCCGGTTGTGCATGGCGCCCGCCCAGGGAATCAGCAGCCGTTCCACGACCGCGACCAGATAGAAGAGCCCGACACTCATCACCGCGAGCAGAACGATCGCCACAAATGCTCCGGCCGCGAGCCCCTGGCCACTGTAGACGATGGTGAGGTAGCCGAGCCCGGCGTCGGTACCGCCCTGGAACTCGGCCACCACCGCGCCGATCACGGCGAGCGTGATCGCCACCTTGAGGCCGATGAAGAGCTGCGGCAGCGCGCCGGGCAGCCTTATTTTCAGGTACGCCTTCCATGGCCGCGCCTCAAGCGACCGGGCCAGTTCCACGAACTCCGGCGGCGTCGCCGCCAGTCCCGTCGCTGCCGAGATGACGACCGGGAAGAAGCAGATGGTGAAGACCAGCAACACCTTCGGCAGCAGCCCGAAGCCGAGCCAGAGCACCAGCAGTGGCGCCACCGCGACCTTCGGCACCGCGTTCAACGCCACCAGCAACGGGTACAGGGTCCGGTTGGCGATCCGTGAGGCGGTCAGGGCCGTGGCGACCAGCCATCCGATGACGGTGGCGAGCGCGAACCCGAGCAGAGTCTCGACCAGGGTGTGCCCGGCATGGCCGAGCATGATCCCGGGCTGGGCCAGAAAGCTGCGCACCACCTCGGGTGGGCTGGGCAGGATGACGGATGAGGGGTCGAAGGCGACCACGATCCCCCACCAGATCCCGAGCAGCGACGCCAGGCCGACAACTGGCAGTATCGCCGGCGATACCCGGCCGTGGCCGATCCTGCGCACCCGTATCACCTCGTCTGCTCGGCTGTACGACTAGTCCAGTTTAGGTGGCGCGGCATCGCGCTCCGCCGGTGGACCCGGTGGCTGCGGGACGGATAGCCTGTTCGTCGCACCGTCCTGCCGGAAGCCACAGGGAGCAGCCCGAATGATTGAAGTCCGCGGCGTTTCGCACAGGTTTCGCGCTGGCCGGACCGTCGTCGACGCGCTGCAGGGCATCGACCTCAACATCGCCGCAGGAGAGTTCGTCGCGATCGTCGGACGGTCGGGGTGTGGCAAGTCGACTCTGCTGCGCATCATGGCCGGTCTGCTCCGCCCCACCGCCGGGGAAGTCGTGGTCGATGGCGTCCGGGTGACCCGGCCACGGCGCGAGATCGCGATGATGTTCCAACGCCCGGCACTGCTGCCCTGGCGCTCGGTGCTGGACAACGTGCTGTTGCCGGTCGAGTTCGCGAATGAGCGCCGTTCGGCGCACATCGACCGGGCTCGGGACCTGCTCAACATCGTCGGCCTGGACGGTTTCCACAAGCGACTGCCGCACGAACTCTCCGGCGGCATGCAGCAACGGGTGGCACTGTGCCGCTCACTGATCAGGCAACCCCGCCTGATGTTGATGGACGAGCCCTTCTCCTCGCTGGACGCGCTGACCCGCACCGAGCTCGCGGTCGAGTTGCAGCGCATCCACATGGAGAACCTCGCCACGATCGCCTTCGTCACGCACTCGATCGAGGAAGCGGTGCTGCTCGCCGATCGCGTACTGGTGATGACGCCCCGGCCGGGCCAGATCCGGAAGATCCTCGATATCGATATCCCCCGACCGAGATCACTGGGGCACGGGGCACACCTCGACGAGGTCGCGGAGGTCAGCGCCGAGCTGCATGAGCTGCTGGTGCAGACGCCGGTACGGATGCCACACGTACCGGCGCAGCAGAGCCCGCCACCGAGCCGGCCGGGTACGGCACCGGTGAACCAGGGCGGCGGCTGGCCGCCCCGCTGACGCGTCGCCTGGCTCTGCCGGCCGGGACCTCGTACGCTGTCCGGCATGGCAGCACGGAGCTGGTCGCGGGCCATGGGCGCCGCGGTCGGCGCGGGCCTGGTCATCGGCGCGGGTCAGCTCGGCATCGGGTACGGCCTGGGCATCATCCGCTGGGACACCGACTTCACCAGCGCCGCGGCCTGGCACGCCCAGCTGACCTGGTTGGCGTTCCTCGCCCAGGTGACCGTCGTCGCGGGGGCGGCATATGGCCACTGGCTCGCGGAGTGGCGCGACACCCGTCCCGGCCCGCTGGCCCGGCTCGGACTGGCGATCGCCGCCGCCGCCGGTGCCACCGTGATGCTGCCACTCGTGGTGCACCGGGCGCACGGGGTACAGCTATCGGAGCCTGGCGATCCGGCCCTGACCGCCGCGATCACCATCCTCGCCGGCCTGATCGTCGGTGTCGTGGCGGCGGCGGCCGCGCTGGCTGCCAGCCCGGTCGCCGGCAACCTCACCGCCTCCATTGTCTGGCTCTGGCTGGCCGCGCTCCTCTCCGCGGTGTGGACGATCGGCTCCGGGCAGGCATGGGCGGCCGCCCGGCTGGGCCTGCTCCCGGTCTCCGGGGGGTGGCTTCCGGTACTGCTGCTGGGTGCGCCCGCGTTGATCGCGCTCGGCGTGGCGGCCGTCGCCCGGCTGGGCGGGACGAATCTTGGCGCGGTGGCCGTCTCCGGCCTGGCTGGTCCGGCTCTGGTCGCGGCGGCGTACCTGATCGGCGCGCCGGGCGACGGCGTGCAGAAGTCGGCCTACCTGTGGGCGCTGACCGCGGTCGCGGTCGGGGTCGTGGTCTCCATCCTGGCCGCCGTGCTGCGGATGCCGATCCGTACCGCACCCGATGATGTACCAGCTCCGTCCACAAGCGACAGTTGGGGAGGAGGTACCGGCTTCTGGCCGCCCCGCGCCGCGCCCGGGCGATCGGCCACCTCACACCGGGCGATCCCACCGGCGCGGGCGGAGCCGGACGACGACCGGACTGCACGGCTACCCGTGGCCACTCTCGCCCGATCGGGCGATCCGGACCCGACCACGGTGGGGCTCTCCGGCCGGAAGGCGGCCCCGAAGCGCCAGCCAAAGGCCCAGCCCAAGGCGCAGTCGAAACGCCAGCCCAAGGCCCAGGCCGCCAAGACCCAGCCCGCCAAGACCCAGGTGACCAAGGCGCAGGCGACCAAGGCGCAGGCTGCCAGGAGCGAGCCGGCCAAGACCCAGGTCGCCAAGAACCAGGCAGCCAAGAACCAGGCAGCCAAGAACCAGGCAGCCGAGAGCCAGCCCGCCAAGCGTCGGGCCAAGGCGCAGCCGGCCAAGACCCAGGCCAAGGCGCAGGCCAAGGCCCAGCCCGCGAAGACCCAGCCGAAGCGGCAGCCCAGGGCGCAGCCGAAGCCCGAGCCGGTACCGGAGCCGTGGCCACCACCGCTGCCCGAGCCGAGGCCGGAGCCGAGGTTCGAGCCGGCGCCGCCCGAGCCGGAGCGGAAGCTGAGCCGGCGCAGGCGACGCGAACTGCGCGCCGAGGAGGAACACGTCGACTGGGTCCGGGAGCTGGGCCGCTCCTGACCGCCCCGCGGCACGCCTCCACCGCGGCACGCCTCCACCGCGGCACGCCTCCACCGCGGCACGCCTCCACCGCGGCACGCCTCCACCGCGGCACGCCTCCACCGCGGCACGCCTCCAC
>JAFMQQ010000304.1 GCA_017354595.1 Micromonosporaceae bacterium | reverse complement strand
GCCCGGACGTCCCCGCCGGCGATGAGCCGGCACCTGCGGGTGCTGCTGGCTGCCGGCGTCATCATCGACGAGCGGGTGCCGCACGACGCCCGGCTGCGGGTGTTCCGGCTGCGACCGGAGTCGCTGGTCGCCGTGCAGGCGTGGCTGGACCAGTTGCAGGCACGCTGGCGCGAGCAGCTCGGCGCGTTCGGCCAGCACGTCGGGCAGCCGGGTGACCGGACGTGACCCGCCGATCCGCATCAGCCTCCGTCGAGGTCCCGGTCGATCCGGCGACCGCCTTCCGGGTGTTCACCGAGGAGATCGACCTGTGGTGGGTACGTGGACCGATCAACTTCTTCAACTCCGCCCGAGCGGTCGGGATGCGCATCGAACCCGGTGCCGGCGGCAGGGTTCTGGAGCTGTACGAGTCGGATGTGCTGGAGCTGGGCCGGATCACCATCTGGGAGCCCGGCGCCCGGCTGGTGTACCGCAGCAGTGTGGACGACACCGAGGTCGACATTCGCTTCGAGCCGACCGGGGCCGGCACCCTGGTACGGGTCGAACAGTCCCTTGTGGAGGGTGGTGAGCGGGCGTTCCTGTTCTGGCCGAAGGTGACGCACCCGCTGCGCATCTGGTGCGGTGAGCGGGACACGGTGCCACACGAGATCCGCGAGCAGCCGCGGCTGGGCGTCGTCCTGCGCTACCCCGATCCGCTCGCGGCCGCACGCTGGCTGGGTGAGGTCTTCGGCATCACGTCGCGCTGGGGCCCACCGCCCGAATCGGACAGTCCAGGGTGGACAGAGCTTAACGTTGGCGCGGCGAGCGTGATCCTGCTGCCCGGCAAGGAGGCGATCGACCCGGAAAGCCACACCGTGTGGGTGTACGTCTCCAATGTGGACGAGCACTACGCGCACGCGAAGGCGGCTGGCGCCACCATCGTCTCGGAGCTCGAGCAGCACGGGTACCGGGCGTACACCGCCGAAGACCCGTACCGGCACCGCTGGACCTTCGCCCAGGCCCGCCCCACCCAGCCCTGATCTACCAGAGCGCCGCCTCGCGGCGTGCAGTGCCCGGTGCGGTCAGGGATGGATCCGCCAGTGGCAGGTCCCCGGCCCGCGCCGCCGCGAGCACCGCCGGCTCCAGCCGCGCCGTGGCCACTCCCGGCTCCCCGTCTCCGGCATCGGCGAGCAGCGCGCCATCCGGCCCCCACACCGCGCTGGCACCGCAGCCGACGTACGGGCCGCTGCGCCCGCTGTGGTTGGCGAACGCGACGAAGCAGGCGTTGTCCAGCGCCCTGGCCGGGCCGAGGATACGTCGCTTCAGATCGCCCCGCCCCCGGTCGAACATCGCCCCCACCAGGTACGCGTGGCAACCGTCCAGCGCCGCGGCACGGGCATGCTCCGGGAAGCTGGAGTCCCAGCAGATGCCGAGGCCCAGCCGCCAACCGTCCATAGTGGCCGTGCACCCACTGGCACCGCAGCCGAACCCGGCCGCCCGTTCGGCCGGATCCAGGTGTTGCTTGTTGTATTCGGTGGCGTACCGCCCGGTGCGGTCGAGCACTATCGCCGAGATGAACGGCCGGCCGGTACCCGGGTCGCGGGTAGGTGCGCCGAGGACGGCTGCGGTGCCGGTCTGCCCGCAGGCGACCGAGAGCGGGCCGAGACGGGGGTCGGCCGGGCCGGTGGTGTATTTCGCCGGGTCGCCGGCGATCGCGGTCAACTCGTACCCGGTGAGGAACAACTCGGGAAGCACCAGCAGATCGGCGCCCTGATCGGCGGCGCGCCGTACCAGATCGGCAGCGTTGGCGACGTTCGCCTGGACATCGAGCGCAGCGCACGCCGCCTGTCCGACGGCTACCGTGAGCGCTGTGGGAGGCGCCGCCTGCAGATCAACCACGCAGCCAGGGTACCGACCGTGGCCTCACTCGGATCGCTGGCTGCCGTCCGGTGTATCGGCGGCTGGGAGGGCTTGACCTGACGGCCAGCCTTGACGACTCGGGGACGGGCCCTGGCTGGCCGCCCATGCCATCCACCCGGGCGGCAGCCAGGTTCCGTCGGCCAGTTGCCGGTGTGCCGGGTGGCGGGCCAGTGCCCACAGGACGAATACGAGTTCGGCGGCCAGGCTGGCCAGGATCCAAGGGATCTGCTCGCCGCGCTGTTGTTGCCACGGACCTCGACCTGCCCCGGTCCGGCCATCTGCATCATGGTGAAGTCGGACCAGACCCACCGCCCCAGCTCGGTTACGGCCTCGAAGTAGGCGCCATCGGTCGTCACGTAGATGCCTGCTCGATCACCATCCACCGGGGTACGGCCGCCGCCGCGGCGGCGGACCGGCGGTGCGCGTTCCCGATCCCCTTTGCCACCATGAACGCGGCCGTCATGGTGAGGCCACCGCGCCCCGTCGCCACGAACGCACTGCTGTCATGCCGCAGCTTCCTCGGTTCAACAGCTGGCCGAGTGGTGCCGTCGACACTGTCTGCACCGCCCCGACCCCGAGCTGCTGCACCACGTCGACCGGTCGACCGGATGACGACCGCTTCCGTCTGGTCGGCCGCCACACCCACCCGGCCGGCCCATTGCATCGACGACGATAGACCACGAGCCTGACATGCCGGTACGACATCCTTTCGACCTCCGTGGGAGTCCCCGTGCTTAGCAGCCTTTCCGACGCGGCCAAGGCCCGCATCCGTACACTTTGGCCGTATCTCATCGGTGCGGTCGCCGCCTGGCTGGTCGCGCACATCCCCGCCCTGCACATCGACTCCGTCACCGCCGCCGTCGTGGTCGGCTGGGTGCTCGGCACGGCGGTGTACGAGGGCGGCAAGTGGCTGACCGGCCGTACTGGCACCACTACCGGTGCGAAGACAGCGCGGGTGGTGGGCCGGTGGCTGCTGTCGCTGGGGCTGCCGATCCCAGCGGCGACCTATCCGACACCAGCACCTGCGACACCGAGCCAGCCGGCACCGAAGGCGTAGACCGCTCAGCGTTTACGTCCGCCATTGCCCGGGCGCAGACCGGGACAACGACCGGGGCGGCGGGGTCGAGGGCAACGAGCCCGGCCTGGTGTGCCTACCAGCACAACGGGCTCTGCCGGTCCATCCACTGTGGAGTCTGGCAGCGCGATGGGCCCGGCGACGGCCCAGGAGACCGGAGCGCTCGTCCGGCGGCTATCAGGAGCCTAGAGTGGTTCACAGCGCAGCCACCGCAGACAGGGGTAGGGGGTATCACCACAATGGACGGACCACAACCAGGCACCCCCAGACCGAAGACCGCCACCGCCGCCCGGGTCTGGGATTACATCCTGGGCGGGATGCACAACTTCCCCGCCGACCAGGAGCTCGCCCGGCTCGCGATCCAGCAGCTGCCGGACCTGCCGGCCACCGCCCGCGCGAACCGCGCGGTACTGCGCCGCGCGGTGCGGCACCTCACCGCCGCCGGAGTGCGCCAGCTACTTGACATCGGTTCTGGTATCCCGACTGTCGGCAACGTCCACGAGATCGCGCAACAGGACGCACCCGACTGCCGGGTGGTGTACGTCGACAACGACCCGGTCGCGGTCGCCGAAAGCCTGGAGATCCTGGAAGGCAACCCGAACGCGATCGCGATCCTCGGCGACCTGTGCCAACCGGCTGACATCCTGCACCACCGCGCCCTGCAGGAGCTGCTGGACCTGGGGCAGCCAACCGGGCTGCTGCTGGCCTCCGTCCTGCACTTCATCCCCGACGAGCAGGCCTACCAGGCGGTCTCCGAACTTGTTGACGCCTTGGCCCCAGGCAGCTACCTACTGGTCACCCACGCCGGGGTCGAACAGACCCAACCGCGCAGCAACGCCTGGCACACCGCCACCGCCGACTACCAACGCCAAACCACCGCACGGATCACGCCGCGGACCCGGACCGAGGTCGAACGTTTCTTCACCGGACTGGACCTGCTGGTACCCGGCATCGTTGAGCTGTCTGACTGGCGTCCCGACCCCGACGAGGCTGATGCGCACACGGGCCAACCCAGCCGCACACTTGGCTGGGTAGGCCTCGCGACCAAGCCGGCCTCGGTGTGAACCACGCACCGCCATCCGGACGCGGTGTTGGTTCGAGGCCCGGGTGGATCCCGGGCCCCGAACCAATCCCCTAGGAGCGGAATGCTATGGACTGCTGCAGGTCGGGGTCGGCGAGGACGTGCTGCCGTTAGCCGTGAAGCCGAACGTGGTCGACTGGCCCGCGCCGAGCGACCCGTTGTACGACACGTTCCGGACCGTGGCCGTAGAGCCGCTGGTGGTCAGGGTTCCGTTCCAGAGCTGCGTGATGGCCTGGCCACTGCCCAGCGTCCAGACCACCGTCCAGCCGTTGATCGCCGCAGCGCCGGCGGTCACCGCCACTTCAGCCTGGAAACCACCGGGCCAGGAGTTGACGGTACGGTACGTCGCGCTGCACGAGCCGGGCGGCGGCGGTGGGTTGGACGGCGGGGCTGAGGACGGTCCGATCGACGGCGGGGCGGAGGACGGAGGCTGCGACGGCGGGCGGCTCGACGGTGGGTTGGAGGTGGGCGGGTTGGAGGTCGGGCCGCCACCGGTGAGAGTCGGCGTCGTCCAGTCCCGCCAGTCGGCCAGGTTGCCGGACTTCAGGCTGGAGATCCGGAACACGCCAGGGGCGCTGCCGGTGTTCAGCAGGAACCGCTGGATGCTCTGCTGCAACGGCGTACGCCACTCCGGCCGTACCGCGCAGTGCGTACCGTCGGCCACGTCCGACCAGTAACTGATGTTGCTTCCCACGCCGAGAGCCTTGTAGATCTCCGCACCGCCCAGCGCCGCGACGCTTCCGGA